>JBFYOW010000008.1:0-27220 GCA_041303595.1 Actinomycetes bacterium | reverse complement strand
TCTCTTGGCAATAATGGAGAGCCGTGGGGTTGCAGTCGACCAGAAAGAACTTCAACGCCTTCTGGAACTCTTTGAGGGTGAGGTTGCAGAAGAGACGGCCAAGGCACATGCATCTGTAGGCCACGAATTCAATGTGGCATCTCCAAAGCAACTTCAAGTTGTGCTCTTTGAAGAACTTAGTCTGCCAAAAACGAAGAAGATTAAGACGGGATTTACAACAGATGCCGACGCTCTTGCATGGCTCTTTGAAAAGACAGCACACCCAGTCCTTGCCTCACTCCTTCGCATTCGTGAAGTAAAGAAACTTGCGACCACTATCGATGGATTGATCGCTGAGATTGCATCTGATGGACGCATCCACACCCACTTTGCGCAGACCGTTGCCGCAACCGGACGCCTATCTTCTGTAGGTCCAAACTTGCAGAACATTCCAGTTCGCACTGAGGATGGGCGAAAGATTCGCGCCACCTTCATATCGGGGAAAGGTTTTGACGCTCTACTAACTGCTGATTACAGCCAAATTGAAATGCGCATCATGGCGCACCTCTCTCATGATGCAAACCTCATTAAGGCATTTGAATCAGGTGAAGACCTACATGCCTCGATTGCCGGAGAGGTTTTCGGCGTTAAGCCAGCTGAAGTTGACCCAGAGATGCGCCGCCAGATCAAAGCAATGTCATATGGACTTGCCTATGGACTTAGTTCGTACGGGCTTGCTGCCCAACTTGATCTCACTCCACCAGCGGCTCAAGACTTAATGGATCGTTACTTCGAACGTTTCGGTGGTATTCGTGATTACCTCAAAACTGTTGTCGAAGAAGCACGTAAAGTTGGATATACCGAGACTGTTATGGGGCGTCGCAGGTACCTTCCGGATTTGATGAGCGATAACCGCCAGCGCCGCGAGGTAGCAGAGCGGATGGCCCTCAATGCACCCATCCAAGGATCGGCTGCTGACATCATTAAGTTGGCGATGCTCAATGTTCAGAAAGCTCTTGTTGAAGGCGGATTTACCTCTCGCTTACTCCTTCAAGTTCATGACGAACTCATCCTTGAAATCATTTCTAAGGAAGAAGTGGCTGTCACTGAACTTGTGAGACGTGAGATGGGTAATGCATTCCCGCTAAAAGCGCCGCTTAACGTTGGTATCGGTGTCGGTAAGAACTGGAATATTGCAGCTCACTGAGTTGTAGTGGCGTTATCTTTCATAGCTGCTAGATCTTCTTCATCGGTTGGCAATTTATCTGCATCAGCAAGACGAGCACGACCAATATTGAGAATGACAAGTCCACACCCGATGCAGAATGTAGTGATGCCCAATGCAATCTGAGGTGAGAAATGTTCTGCAATCCATCCACCGGATGCAGAACCAATTGCCATCAGTGTTCCTTCAATGGTCCAGAGCCAACCCATCATTCCGGTTGGTGAACCTTGTGGGCGCACTGCCTCCATCACTTCCCAGTAGAAGACTTGAATGGCGCCTCCTACTAAACCAAGAAATGCACCACCGATAACCATTGACCAATCTGGATATGTGAAAGCCAACGGTAGAGAGAGGATGAACCAGGCAAAGTAAGCTTTTCGCAACGCACTGAGCGGCGAAGTCTTCTTAGATACCAAACCACCAAGAAGTCCACCGACGATATTGGCAACACCCATCGCGGTAAATATCCAAGCGGTTCGATGGGGAACATCTTCTAGCGTTGCAAAGGCAGGCACTGCAATATCAAAGACGCCCCAACCAAACCCAATGAAGCAACCTTCAACGATAAGAAGTTGAAGTGGGCGATGGCGCCACATCGAAACTTTTACTTCAGGTTTCTCTTCCGGAATCCAGCCTCTGGCAATTTTGGTCATTGCAAGAGAACCACCCCCTATTGCCATGAGAGCCGATGCGACTATGAGTGCGCTTCCAGGATGTGATGAGAGAGCGAGCGTTGTTGCAAGTACTGGCCCAATAACTCCTGCTCCACTCATCACTGCAGTGTCAACGGCATAGGCGGTTCGAAGCCAATCATCTGTTACTGCATCACGCCAAAGTGGGCGCACCGATAAGTTAATTGGTGGCGCGGTTAGCCCCAAGATAAATGCAAAGGCGAGGAGAAGTGATCTATCTGATGCGCTATTTAAAGCTAGAAGCATGATTGCATATCCTGGAACTTGGATTCGCAGTGGCCACTTCATACTGTATTTATCGATAATCATTCCGCGCACACCAGCGGTAGCTGCACCTGCGGCGGCATTGATTCCTACCGCAAGGCCTGCCAGCGCTACGGAGTCGAGTTCGCGTTCTACTTTAAAGAAGATTCCAAGGCTGACCATGCCATAGGCAACGCGCGCAGGGAAAGAGCTGAGAACCAAGACCCAGACATTGGGGAATCGAAAGAGCTCTACATACCGTTTCATCGTCCGTCGATTCTACGCTCACTTTGCGGGTTATTGAGCGTGATTAAAGAGCGGATTTGCCCCTAAGAGAGGCGCACACGTAAAATTCGACTTCCGCTCACAAGGCGGTACAACTAAACAGTCCTATTCCTACTACTTTCTATCCCTACGGAGCATCTTGACTACACAAATCGCAATTAACGACATTGGTTCAGCAGAAGATTTTCTTGCAGCAATCGAAGGCACAATCCGAAATTTTTCAGACGGCGACCTCGTAACAGGTACAGTCGTTCAGGTAGACCGCGAAGAAGTTCTTCTTGACGTCGGCTACAAGACAGAAGGCGTAATCCCTTCTCGTGAACTCTCAATCCGCCACGATGCAGATCCAAATGACATTGTTAAAGTCGGCGATAAGGTCGAAGCTCTTGTTCTTCAGAAGGAAGATAAAGAAGGCCGTCTCATCCTCTCAAAGAAGCGTGCTCAGTACGAGCGTGCGTGGGGCGAGATTGAAGGCAAGAAGGAGCGCGACGAAGTAGTCGTGGGTACAGTTATTGAAGTTGTGAAGGGTGGTCTCATCGTAGACATCGGACTTCGCGGCTTCCTTCCAGCATCACTCGTTGAAATGCGTCGCGTGCGCGACCTCACTCCTTACATCGGTAAGCAGGTTGAGGCTCGCATCATCGAGCTCGACAAGAACCGCAACAATGTTGTGCTTTCACGTCGTGCATTCCTTGAGCAGACACAGTCACAATCACGCACTGAGTTCCTTAACCAGCTCCAAAAGGGCCAGGTTCGCTCAGGTGTTATCTCATCAATCGTTAACTTCGGTGCATTCGTTGACCTTGGTGGCGTAGATGGTCTCGTTCACGTTTCAGAGCTTTCATGGAAGCACATCGATCACCCAGCTGAAGTAGTTGAAGTTGGCGATGAAGTTACTGTTGAAGTTCTTGAAGTTGATTTCGAGCGTGAGCGCGTATCACTCTCACTCAAGGCAACACAGGAAGATCCTTGGCAGGCATTTGCTCGCACCCACACAATCAACACAGTTGTGCCAGGTGTAGTAACAAAGCTTGTTCCATTTGGAGCATTCATCCGTGTTCACGAGGGAATTGAAGGACTTGTTCACATCTCAGAGCTCGCAGAGCGCCACGTTGAGATTCCAGAGCAGGTTGTTGCGGTAGATGACGAACTGTTCGTCAAGATCATCGATATCGATCTTGAGCGTCGTCGCATCTCACTCTCATTGAAGCAGGCTAACGAAGGACAAGATGTTGAGGTCGAAGCATTCGATCCAACACAGTACGGAATGGCTGCTCGCTACGATGCTGATGGAAACTTCATCTATCCAGAGGGTTTTGATCCTGATTCACAGGAGTGGAAGCCAGGATATGAATCACAGCGCGAAGAGTGGGAGCGTCAGTATGCTGAGGCTCAGACGCGCTTCCTTGCTCATAAGAAGCAGAAGGCTGAAGCACAGGCAGCAGAGGCTGCAGCAACTCCAGCTGAATAATCTTCACCAGAAAGGCCCCTCGATTAACTTCGGGGGGCTTTTCTTATTTAACTCGGTAGAGTTCCGTCTATGTTAATCGTGGGGCTTACTGGTGGAATCGGTGCAGGTAAGAGCACGGTAGCCAATATGTTCGCTCAACTCGGTGCGCTTGTAGTTGACGCAGACAAGCTGGCCCGAGAGGCGATTGAGCCGGGAACAAGTGGATTTGATGAAGTAGTCGTTGAGTTCTCGAAGAAGATTCTTACTGATGGGGATATTGATCGACAGAAGTTAGGCAAGATTGTTTTTAAAGATACCGAGAAGCGAAAGAAGCTGGAAGCGATAATTCACCCGCGAGTACAGGAAGCGCTAGCCCAGAAGATTAAAACGCTGAGTCCGGGCGACATTCTTGTCTATGAGATCCCACTCTTAGTTGAAACAGGTGCAGCGGAGAAGTTTGATTACATCATTACCGTCGAAGCAGATATAGAAAATCGCCTCGATCGTCTCTTTGAGCGCGGGATGGATGAAGATGAAGCGGAGCGAAGGATTGCTGCCCAAGCATCTCAATCAGAACGCGAAGCAGTGGCAGATCGAGTAATTATCAATGACGGTGACCGCGCAGAACTCTTTGCCGAGTGTGCGCGAATTTGGGAGAGTGAACTTAGTGCGCCCCGTCAGTGAGGTGCAACGTAAGGTTGCGCCCTTTCAAGTAATCAGCGAGTACGTGCCTGCAGGTGATCAACCGGCTGCAATTGCAGAGATCACTCGACGAATTAATGCAGGGGAGCAGGATGTCGTTCTCCTCGGTGCAACAGGTACCGGAAAATCTGCAACTACAGCGTGGCTGGTAGAACAGTTACAACGTCCAACTCTTGTTCTTGCCCCCAACAAGACTCTCGCCGCTCAGTTGGCAAATGAGTTCCGTGAACTCCTGCCCAATAATGCAGTTGAGTACTTCGTCTCTTATTACGACTATTACCAACCAGAGGCCTATGTTCCTCAAACCGATACCTTTATCGAAAAGGATTCCAGCGTCAATGATGAGGTAGAGCGCCTGCGCCACTCAGCAACGAACTCATTGCTCACTCGTCGCGATGTAATTGTCGTTGCGACTGTCTCTTGTATCTATGGTTTAGGAACTCCACAGGAGTACATCGACCGAATGATTCATCTCAAGGTTGGAGATGAAATTGAAAGAAATGCACTGCTACGTCGATTTGTAGATGTGCAATACAAGAGAAACGACGTCGCATTTGAACGTGGAACATTTAGAGTTCGTGGCGATACCGTCGAGATCATTCCAATGTATGAAGAACTAGCCATTCGAATAGAAATGTTTGGCGACGAGATCGAGAAAATCACAACGCTCAATCCACTGACGGGTGAGATAGTTCGAGATGAGGACGAGATGTATATCTTCCCGGCAACTCACTATGCCGCAGGTCCTGAGACGATGAAACGCGCAATGAGTGATATTCAGGACGAACTCCAGATTCAGCTCAATACCTTTAAGAAGCAGAATAAATTGCTGGAAGAACAGCGCCTTCGGATGCGCACGACCTTTGATTTAGAGATGATGGAGCAACTTGGATTCTGCTCAGGTATCGAAAACTATTCTCGCCACCTCGATGGACGCGATCCAGGCACGGCCCCGAATTGCCTGCTCGATTACTTCCCAGAAGATTTCTTGCTCGTTATCGATGAGAGTCACGTTACCGTTCCGCAAATTGGTGCCATGTACGAAGGGGATGCGTCGCGAAAACGTACCCTTGTTGAACACGGCTTCCGTCTGCCTAGCGCACTCGATAACCGACCGCTTAAATGGCCAGAATTTCAGGAGCGAGTTGGGCAGACGGTTTACCTCTCGGCGACGCCCGGAAAGTACGAACTTGAGAAGGTCAAGGGAGATGTTGTCGAGCAGGTCATTCGCCCGACAGGACTAGTTGATCCAAAGATTGTTATCAAGCCAATTAAGGGTCAGATTGATGATCTATTGGAAGAGATTAATATTCGAGCGGAACGTAATGAACGCGTTTTGGTAACCACCCTTACTAAGAAAATGTCAGAAGACCTCACTGATTACTTGCAAGAACGAGGCGTACGAGTTCGTTACCTTCACTCAGAGGTAGATACACTTCGCCGAGTTGAACTTCTCCGCGAACTTCGCTCTGGAGATTACGATGTATTAATTGGTATCAACTTACTTCGTGAAGGTCTCGATCTCCCTGAAGTATCCCTAGTTGCAATCTTGGATGCCGATAAAGAGGGGTTCCTGCGCTCTGCTACCTCGTTGATTCAGACAATTGGTCGTGCTGCTCGTAACGTCTCAGGTGAAGTACATATGTATGCCGACAATATGACGGCATCAATGGAGAAAGCAATCGATGAAACAAATCGACGCCGGGCAAAGCAGGTTGCATATAACCTCGAAAGGGGAGTTGACCCACAGCCACTACGCAAGAAGATCGCCGATATCACCGACATGATTGCCCGTGAGAGCGACGATACCGATGAACTTATTGCTGGCATTAAGGGTGCAAAGGGCTCGATTCCGTTTGTCGAGAGAGGAAAAGGCTCGCTAGCGCGCCAAGAACTCGCCTCATTGATAGGCTCCCTCACCGAGCAGATGCGTAGCGCTGCCGATGAGCTGGCATTTGAACTCGCAGGACGCCTGCGCGATGAAATTAAAGAGCTCAAGCGAGAACTTCGATCCATGGATGAGGCGGGACATTAAGGGTGAGTATTGAGAAGTTAGTTGTTCGCGGAGCTCGTGAGCACAACCTTAAAGATGTCTCAATCGAGCTACCCCGTGATGCGCTCATCGTCTTCACTGGTCTCTCAGGTTCAGGTAAGTCCTCACTCGCATTCGACACAATCTTTGCCGAAGGTCAACGACGTTACGTTGAATCGCTCTCAGCTTATGCGCGCCAATTCCTAGGGCAGATGGATAAGCCGGATGTAGATTTTATCGAAGGACTCTCACCAGCAGTTTCTATTGATCAAAAATCAACCAACCGAAACCCTCGCTCGACTGTGGGAACAATTACCGAGGTTTACGACTATTTGCGTCTCCTCTTTGCCCGCGCAGGGCGCCCTCATTGCCCAAGTTGTGGCAAGGCGGTTAGCCGACAATCTCCCCAGCAGATTGTCGATCAAATTCTTACGATGCCAGCGACAACAAAATTTCAAGTATTGGCGCCAGTGGTGCGAGAGCGCAAAGGCGAGTTTGTCGATCTCTTTAGCGATCTTGTAACCCAGGGATATTCGCGTGCGCGAGTTGATGGCGAAACGATTCAACTTTCAGAGCCACCAAAGTTAAAGAAGCAAGAGAAACACACAATTGAAGTAGTGGTCGACCGTCTCACCGCTAAGGCTGAGAGTAAATCGCGCCTTACCGATTCAATTGAAACTGCTCTGAAGTTGGCAAGTGGATTGGTAATTCTTGATTTCGTCGATGCTAAAGGTGATGAGAAAGAGCGCACTTACAGCGAACATCTAGCCTGCCATGATTGCAACCTCTCCTTTGAAGAGCTTGAGCCAAGGTCATTCTCATTTAACTCACCATTTGGCGCCTGCCCGGATTGTTCTGGAATTGGAACAAAGTTAGAGGTTGACGAAGATCTCATCATCCCCGATGACTCAATCTCTATTGAAGAAGGTGCCATCGCCCCATGGGCCGGTGGGCAATCTTCAGAGTACTTTTTGCGTCTACTTGATGCGCTAGCAAGTGAGTTAAAGTTTAAATTAGATACACCGTGGAAGAAACTTTCAGTTAAAGCTAAAGATGCAGTAATTAACGGCTTTGATTATGAAGTTCACGTGAAGTATAAGAACCGCTACGGTCGCGTTCGCAATTATTCGACCGGGTTCGAAGGCGTCATCCCGTTTATTCATCGTCGACATTCTGAGACTGATTCAGATTACAGTCGAGAGAAATATGAAGCGTATATGCGCGAAACTCCATGTCCTGCATGTAAGGGTGCGCGCTTAAAGCCAGAAGTTCTCGCTGTCACCATCGGCGGAAAATCAATCGCTGAAGTCTGCCTTCTCTCTATCGATGATTGTGCGACCTTCCTTAAGGGAATCGAACTTAACGCTCGAGAGGCACAGATTGCAGAGCGCGTTATGAAGGAAGTCCATGCACGACTTGGCTTCTTGCTCGATGTCGGTCTTGATTACCTTTCCTTAGACCGTCCGGCTGCCACACTCTCAGGTGGAGAGGCGCAGCGGATTCGCTTGGCAACACAGATTGGATCTGGGCTCGTCGGAGTTCTCTACGTTCTCGATGAACCAAGTATCGGACTTCATCAGCGAGATAACCGACGCCTTATCGATACTTTGACGCGACTTCGCAACCTTGGAAACACCTTGATTGTGGTCGAGCATGATGAAGAGACGATACGTACTGCAGATTGGGTAGTCGATATCGGTCCTGGCGCTGGGGAACACGGTGGACATGTTGTTGTCTCTGGTTCATATGAGGATCTCATCAACTCAAAAGAATCGATTACTGGTGCCTACCTTTCAGGACGTAAGTCGATTGAGATTCCATCCGAACGACGCCCAATTGATCCAAAACGTAAACTAGTTGTTAAGGGCGCAAAAGAGAATAACCTCAAAGATATTGAAGTTGAGATCCCATTGGGTGTCTTCGTATCTGTTACGGGTGTTTCTGGTTCAGGTAAATCAACGCTAGTTAATGACATTCTCTACACCACTCTTGCCAATAAGTTGAATGGAGCGCGTTTAGTTCCAGGTCGACATCGCACGGTGACTGGAATAGAACAGCTGGATAAAGTTGTTCACGTCGATCAATCACCAATCGGACGTACTCCACGCTCTAACCCAGCAACATACACGGGCGTATTCGATAAGGTCCGTGCCCTCTTTGCAGAAACCTCAGAGGCAAAGGTCCGTGGTTATCAGCAAGGACGCTTCTCCTTCAACGTAAAGGGAGGCCGCTGCGAGAACTGTTCTGGTGATGGAACAATCACAATTGAGATGAACTTCTTGCCAGATGTTTATGTTCCTTGCGAAGTCTGCCATGGTGCACGGTATAACCGTGAAACCCTTGAAGTGCATTACAAGGGAAAGACGATTGCTCAAGTGTTGGATATGCCAATTGAAGTAGCGCACACCTTCTTTGAGTCTGTGCCAACCATCGCCCGTTACCTCAAGACGCTCTGCGATGTTGGACTTGGATATGTTCGTCTCGGTCAATCTGCGCCAACTCTCTCTGGTGGCGAAGCCCAACGAGTTAAGTTGGCTACCGAACTTCAACGTCGCTCTACCGGGCGCACGATTTACGTGCTGGATGAACCAACAACCGGACTTCACTTTGAAGATGTGAATAAATTGTTAGGTGTACTCAAGCGGCTAGTAGAGAGCGGAAACACCGTCGTGGTTATTGAGCACAATCTTGATGTTATCAAATCTTCTGATTGGGTTATCGATATGGGGCCAGAGGGTGGCTTCCGAGGTGGAACTGTTGTGGCAGAGGGAACTCCAGAAGAGGTGGCCAAGGTGAAGGCTAGTTATACCGGTCAATTCCTCGCCGAGATTCTTGCCAACAATCGAGCTTTGCAGTCATCTGTGAAGAAGCCTGCACCTGCCAAGAAGACTGCTGCAGTTAAGAAGAAGTAACAATGGCAGATCCAGCCAGTTATCGTCCCTCTGATATCCCAGAAGAGCCAGGCGTGTATCGCTTCTATAACAAGAGCGACAAAGTCATTTATGTAGGCAAAGCAAAGAACCTTAAGAATCGTCTCAGTTCATATTTCGGCTCCAACTTAGCTCAGAAGACTTATCGCATGGTCCATGAGGCGGTAAGAGTTGATTGGACGATAGTAAATACAGAGCTCGAAGCACTCGCTCTCGAATTCTCTTGGATCAAGCAGTATCACCCGACTTATAACGTGCAGTTTAAAGATGATAAGTCCTACCCTTATTTGGCGATATCACTGGAAGATGAATTCCCTCGAATTTTTATCACTCGTAAAGAGAAGCGTTCTGGTCTCAAATACTTCGGTCCATATACAAACGCCTGGGCGCTGCGAAATACCTATGAAGTCCTGCTCAAAGTTTTCCCGGTTCGCTCATGTAGTGCAGGTAATTTCCAGCGAGCACAAAGAAGTAAACGGCAATGCCTGCTAGGTGATATCGGAAAGTGCGCTGCGCCTTGCGTCGGATGGGTAACCCCAGAAGAACACAAGGCGATTGCTCACAAGTTAGATGCATTTATGGAAGCCGGCATGGAAGATCTAATCCCAACCATGCGCAGTGAAATGGAGTTGGCATCCGAGAGAGAAGAATTCGAACGCGCCGCGCGAATCCGAGATCAGATTGAATCTTTTGAAAAGGCGCAGCGCTCTACCCAAGGAAATCTCTCTGATGATCTCGATGGTGATTTCATTGCGATTCACGAGGATGGTCTCCATGCAGCCGGATCTATATTTATGGTACGACGCGGATCGATTAAGGGTTCTCGCTCGTGGATTGTCGATCAGGAACGCACCTTGGAAGGCGATGATCAATATGCATCTCTGCTCTTCTCCATCTACGGAGACGGTACTACTGAGATTCCTAAGGTCATTCACATCAATGCTGAGCCAGCGGATCGAGAAGCGCTAGCGGAGTGGCTCTCAAATCTTGCCGGCCATAAAGTCACGATAAAGGTGCCACAACGAGGCGAAAAAGTTGAATTACTAGAGACTGTTGCGCGAAATGCTCACTATGCATTGGTTCAATTTATGAGCAAGCGCGCTAATGATGCTGCTGTTTCGGGCAAGGCGTTAATTGAACTAGAGGAATTGCTAGAACTTCCACGAACGCCATTACGAATTGAATGTTATGACATCTCAAACATCTCGGGTACTTCTGTGGTTGCATCCATGGTTGTTTTCGAAGATGGATTAGTAAAGAAGAGCGAATACCGCCGTTTTGCAATCGATACGACGACCGCCACGGATGACACAAGAGCGATGCATCAAGTGATTACTCGTCGAATGAAGCGCCTTATTGCAGATCGTCAGGTCAACCATAGTGAAGTAGCCGAGACCGGCGGAAAACTTTCGAAATTTGCATATCCACCGCAATTGATAGTTGTTGATGGTGGTGCGCCGCAAGTTGCCGCCGCACAGAGGGCGCTAGATGAACTCGGTATCACTGATATTGCGCTGGTCGGTTTGGCTAAGCGATTAGAGGAAGTCTGGCTTCCTCATTCAAGTGACCCACTTATCTTGCCGCGAACAAGTGAAGGCATGTATCTGCTCCAGCGAATTCGTGATGAAGCGCACCGGTTTGCAATTACCTTCCATAGAAGTAAGCGCTCAAAGGTGATGTTGGAATCTTTGCTCGATGAGATTCCTCAACTGGGGGAGTCGCGTCGAACCGCCCTCCTTGATCGCTTTGGTTCGGTGACGGCGATAAGAAAAGCGACCTTAGCCGAGTTAGAGACCACACCAGGAATCGGTACTTCAACTGCCTATATCATCTTCACTCATCTAGCGAAATTGAGTACCCAATCGGTAGATATGACTACCGGAGAGATTTTAGAAACTTGACCGATAGGGCAGAATGAGGCCATGAGTAATCGCGAACTCCTGATTCTGACGGGCATGTCCGGTGCAGGTCGCTCTACCGTGGCACATGCGCTGGAAGATCTCGGATGGCATGTAGTCGACAATCTACCGCCCGCTTTGTTGCCTGAACTAGCGGTCGAGATGGAGAAGACCGAATCATCGGTTGCAGTAGTTGTTGATGTCCGCGGCGGAAAGTTCTTTGATGCCCTTGCTAGCGCACTGGAGTCGCTCGGCCAGACAGATATTAAATATCGTTTGCTCTTTCTAGATGCGAGTGACCAGGCTCTAGTTCAGCGCTTTGAATCAACGCGCCGCCCTCATCCACTACAAGCAGCAGATCGAATCGTCGATGGAATCGCTCGTGAGCGCGTCAAACTAGAGGATCTTCGCGCACAGGCAGATGTCGTCATTGATACATCAAATCTCAATGTGCACCAGCTCGAGAAACGAACCGCAGAAATCTTTGCTGCTGGAATGGCTAAAGCCCTTCGCATCAACGTTCTCTCTTTCGGATACAAATATGGAATCCCAGTAGATGCCGATCTGGTTCTTGATTGCCGATTTATTCCCAACCCACATTGGATACCGGAATTGCGCCCGCTATCCGGTCTTGACGATGCGGTCTATAGCCATGTCCTTGCAAGTGAAGGTGTTGCAGATTTTGTAAAGTCCTATGTCAATGTAGTTGAAAAGATGATTCCTGGATATCTGACTGAGGGCAAGAAATACGTCACTATTGCAATTGGTTGCACTGGCGGTAAACACCGATCAGTCTCCGTTGCTCGTGAAATCGCATCACAGCTCAATCGTGAACACGGAGAATACGCAGTATCAGCTCACGCAACTCATCGCGATGTTGGTCGTGAATGATTAAAGATCCAAAGGTCGTGGCACTTGGTGGTGGACACGGTTTAGCAGCGACGCTTACTGCTCTCCGCAATGTAACCAGCCATATCACCGCTGTTGTCACCGTTGCAGATAACGGTGGGTCGAGCGGTCGACTTCGCCAAGAATTTCCAATCATGCCTCCCGGAGATTTGCGCATGGCCCTCGCTGCGCTCTGTGGTGATGATGCTTGGGGACGTGATTGGGCTGACATTATGCAATACCGCTTTACCAGTGATGGTGAAATGAATGGACATGCTCTCGGCAATCTATTGCTAGCGGCATTGTGGGACCGAGATGAAGATGTTGTTATCGGACTTGATCGAGTGGGTGCACTCTTAAAAGTTGTAGGACGCGTTCTTCCAATGAGTGCGCAACCTCTTGATATTGAAGCCACCTTTGAAAAGAATGGCATTCAGGTTGAGGCGTTAGGTCAGGTCGCTGTGGCAACCACCCCTGGCAGATTGGTCGAACTTCGTTTAAGACCTGAGAGTCCAACAACTCGTCCTGAGGTGTTAGCTGCAATCGCAGATGCTGATCTAATAACGATGGGACCAGGCTCTTGGTTCTCTAGCGTGCTTCCACATCTGCTAGTTCCATCACTTCGCCAAGCGATTATCGACTCTCCGGCAAAGAAAGTTTTGCTGCTTAATTTAGATTCGAACTCCGATCAAGCATCAGAGGGCGAATACGCTGGATATTCACCGAAAGAACATTGCGAGATTCTTCAACGCTATGCCCCAGAACTTCACTTCGACCTCGTCGTCGGCGATAGCCATCTCAATGGGGGAGGCGAGCTCAAGGAATATTTAAAGTCTCGCGGAATCGCCTACCTGGAGCGGGATTTGCGCGATGATCAGGTCGTTATTCATCATGATGGGCGAAAATTAGCCTCAACTTTCGCACACATAGCGCAGGAAATGCTGGTTTGATATCCCCATGGCAATGACAGCGGCGGTCAAAGATGAGCTAAGCCGGCTCACGATAACCAAACCTTGCTGCCGCAAAGCCGAGGTTTCATCCTTGCTTCGCTTCGCTGGTGGACTTCATATCGCCTCGGGAAAAGTTGTGATTGAAGTTGAGCTCGATACTTCACAATCAGCGCGTCGCCTGAAGAAAGATATTGCAGATATCTATGGCCACGATTCTGATCTTGCAGTTCTATCTTCAAGTGGGCTACGTAAAGGCTCTCGTTATGTCGTTCGTGTTATTGAATCCGGTGAAGCTCTTGCTCGTCAGACTGGTCTGATTGATGCAAATGGTCGTCCAATTCGCGGCTTGCCGCCACAAGTAGTTGCGGCAAATGTCTGTGATGCGGAGGCAGCTTGGCGCGGAGCGTTTATGGCTCATGGTTCACTGACAGAGCCTGGTCGTTCATCCTCGCTAGAAATTACATGTCCCGGTCCTGAGGCAGCACTCGCACTAGTCGGTGCAGCGAGACGCCTCAACATTGCAGCGAAGGCGCGTGAAGTGCGTGGCGTTGATCGTGTGGTTATTCGAGATGGTGATGCCATTGGCTCACTGCTTACTCGACTTGGTGCACATGAGAGTGTCTTGGCCTGGGAAGAGCGTCGCATGCGTCGCGAGGTCCGTGCTACCGCAAATAGACTCGCAAACTTTGATGATGCCAACCTTCGTCGTTCAGCGCGTGCCGCAGTAGCAGCTGCTGCTCGTGTTCAGCGAGCAATGGAAATTCTTGGACCAACTATTCCCGACCATCTTAAAGAGGCGGGGGAGTTACGTATCGCCCACGGTCAGGCATCGCTAGAAGAACTCGGTTCTTTAGCCTCACCTCCAATGACAAAAGATGCAATTGCTGGCCGGATTCGACGCCTCCTTGCGATGGCGGATAAGCGCGCTGGAGAGCTCGGTATTCCAGATACTGAAGCTGGACTTTCGCCGGATCTTCTCGGCGAGTAACCTGCCAGTAGACCTCAGGCTGGTATCCTTCACCCAAGTCCCAACGTTGTGGCGCAAGTAAAGCCACCTATCAATTTCTGGGCTTATTTCGAGAAATTCTCATCTCTAAGAACGAGGTTTAAAATGATTAATGTCGGAATCAACGGTTTTGGCCGCATTGGACGTAACTTCTTCCGTGCCGCACTTACAAATCCAAATATCAATATCGTGGGAATCAACGACCTCACAGATAACGCAACACTTGCACACCTTCTCAAGTATGACTCAATCCTCGGCCGCCTAGGCCTTGAGGTCACTCATACTGAGGACACCATCACAGTTGGTGGCAAGACAATCAAGGTATTTGCAGATCGCGATCCAGCAAACCTTCCTTGGGCTTCAGTTGGAGCGGATATCGTCATCGAATCAACTGGCCACTTCACGAAGGCAGCAGATGCAAAGAAGCACATCACAGCTGGCGCCAAGAAGGTCATCATCTCTGCTCCAGCAACAGATGAAGACATCACCGTTGTTATGGGCGTTAACCATGAGAAGTACGACCCAGCAAACCACCACGTCATATCAAACGCTTCATGTACCACAAACTGCCTCGCACCAATGGCGAAGGTTTTGGATGAAGAGTTCGGAATCGTTCGCGGCTTGATGACAACAATTCACGCTTACACAAATGACCAGGTCATCCTTGATTTCCCACATAAGGATCTCCGTCGTGCACGTGCAGCAGCAACAAATATCATTCCAAGCTCAACCGGTGCCGCGAAGGCGATTTCCCTCGTACTTCCACAGCTCAAGGGCAAGCTTGATGGTTTCGCAATGCGCGTTCCAGTTCCAACAGGTTCAGCAACAGACCTCACAGTCGAGCTTGCTAAGGAAGCAACCGCAGAGCAGATCAATGCAGCAATGAAGAAGGCTGCGGAAGGCTCACTCAAGGGCTTCCTCACATATACAGAAGATCCAATCGTCTCATCAGATATCGTGACAGATCCTTCATCATGTATCTTCGACGCTGGACTCACTAAGGCAATCGGAACCACAGTTAAGGTTGTTGGTTGGTACGACAACGAGTGGGGCTACTCAAACCGCCTTGTAGATCTCGTTGGCTATGTAGGAAAGAGCCTCTAATTTAATGACTACTTTGGCTGACCTAGATGTTGCAGGCAAGCGCGTATTCCTCCGCTGTGATCTCAATGTTCCTTTGAAAGAGGGAAAGATCGCGGATGATGGACGCATTCGCGCTTCACTTCCAACCATTAACGCGCTCCTTGAAAAAGGTGCATCACTCGTTATTGCTGCACATCTAGGTCGTCCAAAGGGTGAGGCGAAGCCTGAACTTTCTCTCGCGCCAATTGCAGTGCGACTCTCAGAGCTTCTCGGTAAGCCAGTTCAATTTGCTGGCGCGATTACCGGAAGCGATGTCACTGCATCAGCGCAGGGTTTAGTTGCAGGTGAAATCCTGCTCTTAGAAAATATCCGCTTTAGCGCTGCTGAAACTTCAAAAGAAGAGTCCGAGCGTTCTGCTCTCGCTAAAGAATTGGCAGAGCTAGCCGATGTATATGTTGGTGATGGCTTTGGCGCCGTTCACCGCAAGCATGCCTCTGTCTTCGATCTTCCAAAATTACTCCCTCATGCTGCTGGCACACTCGTTGCAGCTGAGGTCGAAGTATTAAAGAAGCTCACCACCGAGCCCGCTCGTCCTTATGGCGTAGTTCTTGGTGGCGCAAAAGTCTCCGACAAGCTTGGAGTGATTTCAAACTTACTCGGCAAGGTTGATGTGATGGCAATTGGTGGCGGAATGGTCTTCACCTTCCTCGCTGCACAAGGTCATGAGATCGGTAAGTCGTTGGTAGAGGCAGAGATGCTCGATACTGTCCGTGGTTTGATTAAAGAGGCATCCGATAAGGGTGTTCGTCTCGTTCTTCCAACGGATATTGTTGTTGCGCCTGCTTTTGCTGCAGATTCTCCAGCGACAATTGTCGCAGCCGACGCAATTCCAGCAGATCAAATGGGTCTCGATATTGGACCGGATTCTGCTGGTGCATTTGCCACTGCAATCCGAGAGTGCAAGACCGTATTCTGGAACGGCCCAATGGGTGTCTTTGAATTCGCTGCATTTTCAAATGGAACTAAAGTTGTTGCGCAAGCGCTTACCGAAGTTTCTGGAATCTCAGTCGTAGGTGGCGGCGACTCTGCCGCTGCAGTGCGCGCACTTGGATTTAAAGATGAGCAATTTGGTTACATCTCAACGGGCGGTGGCGCATCGCTTGAATACCTTGAAGGCAAGGAACTTCCTGGACTCAAGGCGCTAGATCTCTAATTTTCCCCTTTACCCATTCAACTAGACCAATCTCACTAGACCCATTTCGTAGAAGCAAAGGAAGCAAAAATGCGTAAGCCATTGATGGCCGGTAACTGGAAGATGAACCTCAATCACCTTGAGGCGATTGCCGTGGCCCAGAAGCTTGTCTACTCACTTTCCGATGCTGATTACGATGCGGTCGATGTCGCAGTAATTCCACCATTTACCGATATTCGTTCTATTCAGACTATGGTCGATGGAGATCGCCTTCGCCTTCAATACGGAGCACAAGATCTCTCACCGGAGAGCGCAGGTGCATTCACTGGCGATATCTCTGGCTCAATGCTCGCCAAGCTTGGATGTACCTTTGTAGTAATCGGCCACTCAGAGCGTCGCGCAATCCATCATGAAGATGATGCACTTATTAATCGCAAGATTAAGGCAGCGCTGGCAAATGAGTTGACGCCAATTTTCTGTGTCGGAGAAGAACTCGCTATTCGCGAATCGGGAACTCATGTATCTCACGTAATTCGTCAGGTGCGCGCAGGTCTTGAAGGATTCACCAAGCCAGAGCTAAAGAAGATTGTGATTGCTTACGAACCGGTGTGGGCTATCGGCACAGGTAAGACAGCAACGCCTGAGGATGCTCAGGAGGTCTGTGCCTCAATTCGTGAAGAGATTGAGCAGATCGGTTCGGCCGAGATCGCCTCAAATATGCGCATCCTTTACGGCGGCTCAGTGAAATCTTCAAATATTGTCGAGATCATGAAGCAGGAAGATGTGGATGGCGCTCTCATCGGGGGAGCGAGCCTGGATCCAGAGGAATTGGCAAAAATTGCTAAGTTCTACGCGGTAGCCGAGTAAGGCGCCCGCCTCTTTATTCGCTATCCTTACCCCTATTCAGCAGTGAACGTCTTAAGGAGTTTTCCGTGGCTTTAGCACTATCCATCTTTCTTGTGATCACCAGCATTGTGATGATCCTTCTGGTCCTTCTCCACAAAGGAAAGGGATCTGGACTCTCAGACCTCTTTGGTGGCGGAGTCTCATCAAACTATGGCGGATCATCTGTCGTAGAGCGCAATCTTGACCGGCTCACAATTGTTGTTGGCGGCCTCTGGTTCGCAGGCGTAGTTGGCCTCTCACTCGTTTTGAAGGGTTAATCGATGGCAAGTGCAATTCGCGGAAGCCGTGTCGGCGCCGGCCCAATGGGCGAGGCAGAGCGCGGTGATCAGATTGAGCGCGCAACGGTCTCTTACTGGTGCGCCAATGGACATGAAGTTCGTCCTTCTTTTGCTGTCGAAGAGACGGTAGAGATTCCAGCGCAATGGGATTGCCCAAAGTGCGGACTTCCTGCTGGTCGTGATCGCAACAATCCACCAAGTGCGGTTGTCAACGTTCCTTATAAGACACACCTTGCATACGTCAAAGAGCGTCGCACAGATACAGAAGGCGCAAAGATTCTCGAAGATGCGTTACGCAAACTTCGTGGCGACGACATCGAGTAGAAGATAAATCGAGAAGTTACAAACTTCTCGCAGCTCTAAGAATTTCCTCAATACCCGCACTGCGGTTCTTCAGATGAAGACGCAGCAGCGGGTATTGGCGTTTAGCGAGAGCTTTTCCATCTCCAAGACCTTGCGCCGCAACCAAAGTGGCGAAGGAGAAGTCGCGACCAGGAATCTCAAAGTCACAGTCAACTTCACCAGTGATTTGAATAAATGAACCATTTGGTTGACCTGCTTTATGAAATTGGCCGGTCGAGTGCATGAAACGAGGACCCCAACCAAATGTTGTTGGTCTGCCAGATGCATTCGCGATCAACGAACGGAGCTCCTCTAATTGTGCATCTTCCTTGCGGTCCAAGTAAGCCATGATTGCAAAGTAACCATCCTTCTTAGCTGATGAAATCATCTGATTTAGCGCAGCGGCAATATCAGTCCCGTTACCGAAAATCTCTACATCGCCTTCGACCGCATCGGGTGTGAGGTGCGGAAGAATTGTTGAGCCAGATGACTTCCACTCTCTAAGAAGTGCGAGCGTCTGCTCCTTGGCTTCTGTCACATTTGGTTGATTGAAAGGATCGATAGCCAGTCCAGCACCCACGATGGCAGTGACCCATTCCCAAAAAATGAAATGAGCGCCAAGTGGTGCGATCACATCGAGATCCGCTCCTGCTTCTGAGAATGCAATGGTGAATGGGTTTCCAACCTCGGCGGCAGCGAGGGATTGCGCGACGATAGGAAGACGGCCGTTGCCATCTTTACCAGTGGACTCAGCGATTAACTGCTCAATCCAATCTGAAATCCCAGGAACATCTGAGCCATGGTCTGTGAAACCAACATATTGACCAGCGACCTCACTTAAGAGATAGGCGACATCAACGATAAGAGAGCTATCTGCCACAAAAGAAGATTTTGCGCTGCGGGCATCTTCTAGAACGTTCCAGATATCAATGCCCGCTAGTGCAGCTGGGACTATGCCAAATGCGCTGAGCGCGCTAAAGCGACCGCCGACATTTGGGTCTGCATTGATAACCGAGAATCCTGCAGCCCTGGTCTCAATATCTAGTGGCGAACCGGGATCTGTCACGAAAATCATGTGATCGGTTGGCTTTAATCCTGCTTCAACTAGTTTGCCTTCAAAGAATGCTCGCTGTGATGAAGTCTCGATTGTCGAACCTGACTTAGAACTGACAACAAAGATAGTTGTTGAAAGTTCTCCATCAAGTGCATGAGATATGTAATTTGGATCAGTCGAATCAACTATTAAAATCTGGCGCTGATATGTCTTTGAGAGTACCTCAGGCGCCAAGGAAGAGCCTCCCATGCCGCAGAGGACAACTCGACTCTTGTCGCTATGGCGCTTAACAAGTGCCCCAACTTCATCTTTGAGTTCAAAGGAACTCGTCGGAAGATCTACCCAGTTGAGACGGATGGCTGCTTCGGTCGCAGCTTCTTCGCCCCAGATAGTTGAATCTTTGAGGGCAATTCTTTGATGAACCTCTTGTAAGTAGGTATAGCGAGGTGAAGTTCTATCGACACGTGCGAGCGAAGCTCCAGATACCTTGATTGACATCCCTAATCCTTACTTCAGAGCGGCTTCGATATCGCTAACGATGCGATCGACGGTGAAACCGAACTCTGCGAAGAGTTTCGATGCTCCAGCAGATGCACCGAAGTGATCAATCGAGATAATTACTCCACTATCGCCGACATATTCACGCCAACCTTGAGCGATTCCAGCCTCAACGCTTGCGCGAACCTTTGCGCTCTTCGGGAGCACGCTCTCGCGATAGGAGAGTGGCTGCTCGTTAAACCACTCTAGGCAAGGCGCGCTGACAACACGGGTTGAGATGCCCTTTGACTCAAGAGCAATTTGTGAATCTAGCGCTAATGAGACTTCAGAACCTGTCGCAATGATCACAACATCCGGGTTCTTTGACGCCTCCTTGAGTATGTACGCGCCCTTATCAACACCTGAGGCATCGCCATGAGTTGCTCTATCGACGGTACGAAGATTCTGGCGAGATAGGAAGAGACCGACCGGCTTCTTACGATTGAGAATCGACTTCCATGCTTCCCGGGTTTCATTGCCGTCGGCAGGGCGTACCACTGCGAAGTTAGGAATCGCACGCATTGCAGCTAGATGCTCTACCGGTTGGTGAGTTGGGCCATCTTCGCCGAGACCAATTGAATCGTGAGTCCAGATAAATGTGCTCGGAATATTCATGAGAGCTGCGAGTCTTGCTGATGGACGCATGTAATCGCTAAAGACGGCAAAAGTTCCACCAAAAGTTCTAGTCAAGCCATGAAGCGTTATGCCATTGATAATTGAACCCATCGCATGTTCACGGATACCGAAGTGAATGATTCGACCGTACGGATCCGCATCCTTCATTGCACTTGTCGCAGGCAGGAATGACTTGCCGCCCTCAATAGTTGTGTTATTTGAGTCAGCCAAATCTGCAGAACCACCCCAGAATTCAGGGAGAACCTTGGCAATTGCATTGATGACGTGTCCGGATGCAGCGCGAGTTGCTACATCTTTACCACCTTCGAAGTGTGGAAGATCTTTATCCCAGTGAGATGGAAGTTCGCCCTTTACTAGGCGATCGAGAAGCGCTGCCTTCTCTGCATTTGCGGATTTCCAAGAATCAAACTTTTTCTTCCACTCTGTATGTGCAGCTGCTCCGCGATCCTTAACTGAACGAACGTGAGCAAATACATCTGCAGGCATTGCAAACTTTTCTTCTGGATTCAATCCAAGCTCAATTTTTGTTGCAGCAATCTCTTCATCACCAAGAGCTGAACCGTGAGATTTTGCAGTACCGCGTAATTTTGGCGCCGGCCATGCAATAACTGAGTGCATGCGAATTAATGATGGCTTACTGCGCTCTAGCTTTGCTGCAACCATCGCTGCATCGAGAGCTGCAAGATCAATATTGCCATCTGCAAGAGCGGCAACTTCTTGAACGTGCCATCCATAGGCGCGATAGCGAGCCGCAACATCTTCCGTGAAAGAGACGTGAGTGTCACCCTCGATTGAAATGCGGTTATCGTCATAAATCATGTTGAGGTTACCGAGCGCTTGGGTGCCCGCGAGAGATGATGCTTCTGCACTTACACCTTCTTGAAGATCGCCATCCGAGCAGAGGACCCAAATGTCGTGATCAAATATTGATTGGCCTTCTGGTGCCGCAGGATCAAGCAAACCTCGCTCGTATCGAGCAGCCATCGCCATACCAACCGCAGTTGCGACACCCGCACCAAGTGGACCTGTAGTTGTCTCAACACCTGCGGTATGACCGAATTCAGGGTGACCGGGAGTTAATGAATCCCAGGTGCGAAAGGACTGCATATCTTCCATCTCAAGGCCATAGCCACTGAAGAAGAGTTGTGTGTAGAGAGTAAGCGATGAGTGACCGCAAGAAAGTACGAAGCGATCGCGACCCAGCCACTGTGGGTCAGTTGGATCGTGGCGAAGATGGCGCTGGAAGAGGTTATATGCCACAGGAGCGAGAGACATTGCAGTTCCAGGATGGCCATTGCCAACCTTCTGAACTGCATCCATTGCTAATGCACGCGCGATCGCTACCGCACGGTCATCAAGCTCTGTCCATCCGTTGATTGTGGTCATATCTATCTCCTATTTATTTCTTTTCGAAAGTGTAGAACTGAGTGATACGAATACGCCACGCTGCGATCCATAAAAGTGAAGAGCCCAATAGATGGATAATGACAAGCACCTCGGGAACTCCTAATAAGTACTGCGCATATCCAACAACACCTTGAGCGAGTGCTACCGCGAGAAAAATGATGAGATAACGCTGCGCATCGCCGGCGTAACCGTCGAACTTCTTATAAATTCCCAAAATTGTAAGAGCTAAGAGAATCACAACTAAATATCCGTGAATTCCAGTAATGGTTGAGATTGCAATGTCGAGGCGTGGCGTCTCGGAATCACCTGCATGTGGACCTGCACCAGTTACAAGCGTTCCGACAGCGATTACTAAAAATGATAGCGCGGTGTGCAATTGAATAAATCGAACTCGAATCGGATTAGTTACTCTCACGGCTCGAGCACGAATCAAGAGCGAATATGAGGCGGCAATCAAAATAATCGAGAGAATGAAGTGAGATGCAACTGCAAAAGGATTGAGCTTCGTGAGAACAGTTATCCCACCAAGAATCGCTTGGCCAAAAATTCCAGCAACTTGAGAAAGTGCCAAGAGGCGTAGGTCGCGACGTTTTGTACGAATTACCAACGCGACAACTGCAACTGCTGCGAAGAAGAGCAGAAAGGTCAGCAGACGATTTCCGAATTCGATCCATGCATGAAATGCGCCCTCAGCTTGGCCTTCCACTGGGGTATATGAATCAGCGGTGCATTCTGGCCAGGTGGGGCATCCCAGGCCAGAACCAGTCACGCGCACGGCGCCACCGGTCAGAACGAGCAGCGCCTGGAGCGCTAAAAGCAATCGCGCCACTGGGATCAGGGCACGGGTCGCAAACATGGCCTTAGCCTACCCATTGCAGCCCTCTACTCGCGGGTCGACCGATGCTCCGTTGAGCGTGCCAAGTGGCGGCTCCATGGGAATTAAGACACACTACTGTTGTGAAAATCGATGACCTCAGCACCCGCAATGCGGTAGCTCGCTCTGTCCTCGAAAACGGTCCCTCAACGGCTGTCGTCATTGGCGAACGTCTTGGATTGACGCCTGCTGGAGTTCGTCGCCATCTCGATCTATTGATTGAAGATGGGATCCTTGAGGCGCGCGAACCCCATGGCGCACTTGTGCGTGGTCGCGGTCGACCTTCCAAGGTTTTTGTCATGACAGATGATGGTCGTGAAAAATTTGAACATTCATACGATGACCTAGCAGTCGCTGCGCTTCGATTTATCACTGCCCAGACCGGCCCACATATGGTCAATATCTTTGCCAAGTTTCGTGCGGATGAAATGGGCAGAAAAGTAAAAGATTCAATTGCTCAATCCAAAAATAAAGGTACGCTCCTCGCAGATTTTCTGACCGAGGAAGGTTACGCAGCAACAATTCACGATCGCGGCATCGGCGAAGAGTTATGCCAGCATCACTGTCCGATTGCACACGTGGCGGCAGAATTCCCACAACTCTGCGAAGCAGAGACAGAAATGTTTTCAAAATTGCTTGGCACGCATGTTCAGCGATTGGCAACAATCGCACATGGTGACGGCGTCTGCACCACATTTGTTCCAAAGGTAAGTTCAAATATCACTGAAGAGAAACAACTAACGTCTGGAAAGGCGCGCTAATGACAACTGCACACCCAGAACTCGAAGGTCTCGGAAATTACGAGTACGGCTGGTCCGATGGAAATGATGCCGGTACTAATGCAAAACGTGGTCTCAGCGAAGAAGTTGTGCGCGATATCAGCGCGAAGAAGTCTGAGCCTCAGTGGATGCTCGATTTACGTCTCAAAGGTTTAAATCTATTTGATAAGAAGCCGATGCCATCATGGGGTTCCGACTTGACTGGAATCTTCTTCGACACCATCAAGTACTTCGTACGTTCAACCGAGAAGCAGGCAACAACTTGGGATGATCTACCTGATGAAATTAAGAACACTTACGATCGCCTTGGTATCCCTGAGGCAGAGAAGCAGCGCTTGGTTTCTGGTGTTGCGGCTCAATATGAATCTGAAGTTGTTTATCACTCAATTCGCGAAGATCTTGAGCAGCAGGGTGTCATCTTCCTTGACACCGACTCTGCGCTTAAGCAGCACCCTGAGCTTTTCAAAGAGTACTTCGCAACTGTTATTCCAGTTGGAGATAACAAGTTCGCAGCGCTTAATACTTCTGTCTGGTCTGGTGGCTCATTTATCTACGTTCCAAAGGGCGTTCATGTAGATATTCCACTTCAGGCTTACTTCCGCATTAATACCGAAAATATGGGCCAGTTCGAACGTACTCTCATCATCGCAGATGAAGATTCTTACATTCACTATGTAGAAGGCTGTACTGCGCCAATTTACAAATCAGATTCGCTGCACTCAGCTGTAGTTGAGATCATAGTTAAGAAGGGTGCGCGCGTTCGTTACACCACAATTCAAAACTGGTCGAACAACGTCTATAACCTCGTTACCAAGCGCGCCGTCTGTGAAGAAGGTGCAACAATGGAATGGGTTGATGGAAATATCGGCTCAAAGGTAACGATGAAGTATCCAGCAGTTATGTTGATGGGTCCACATGCAAAGGGCGAAACTCTCTCACTTGCATTTGCCGGTCCCGGTCAGCATCAAGATTCTGGCGCAAAGATGGTTCACGCTGCTCCTTATACATCTTCTTCAGTAATCTCTAAATCTGTTGCTCGCGGTGGTGGACGTACCTCTTACCGTGGCCTAGTTCAGATCAATGAGGGCGCACATCACTCAGCTTCGACTGTAAAGTGCGATGCACTTCTTGTCGACACCATTTCGCGTTCCGATACATATCCGTATGTAGATATTCGCGAAGATGATGTCTCTATGGGTCACGAGGCTACAGTTTCAAAAATCTCTGATGATCAACTCTTCTACTTGATGTCACGTGGCCTTAATGAAGATGAAGCAATGGCAATGATCGTCCGTGGATTCATCGAGCCAATCGCTCGCGAACTTCCAATGGAGTACGCACTCGAACTCAACCGTCTGATTGAACTTCAGATGGAAGGAGCTGTTGGCTAAATGACGACCCTTCAATCTAATCTTCTAGAAAATCACACTCCAACTGGTCGTGAAGAGGCGTGGCGATTCACGCCACTCAAGCGTTTAGCTGGACTTCACGATGGAAGTGCAAAGCCAGAGGCGCGTGAATCACTGACTCTCAATGGCATTGCATCTCCAGGGGTCTCATTCACCCGTGGGCCAATTACCGCAGGTTCACCAAGTGAGGATTCAATCGTCAATCGTGTACGTAATTACACATCTGAGGGTGCGATCCTTTCAATCGAAAAGAACGCTGTAATCGCCAATCCAATTCACCTCAACCGTTGTTGCGGGGGAGTAGAAACGGCAGAACTCTCTCGAGTCCAGATTCGCTTAGGTGAGCATGCCAAAGCAACTGTGATCCTTGAGAACACAGGGGATACTCATCTCGCTGAAGATTTAGAAATTATCTTGGCACCCGGTGCAGATCTGACCTTTATCTCACTTCAAGAGTGGGGCTCAAAGGCGGTCTACGCCGCAACACACAATGCGATTATCGATCGTGATGCAACATTTAAGGCTATTCACGTAACTGTTGGTGGAGATGTTGTCCGCATTCTGCCACGCGTGGAATTTGTCGGTCCAGGTGCATCCGCTGACTTACAGGGCGTTTACTTCGCAACCGAAGGTCAGTTCTTCGAGCATCGCATGCACGTAGATCACGCTGTTCCACATGCAAAGTCAAACGTTAACTACAAGGGTGCTCTCGCAGGAGCTGGAGCACATACTGTTTGGATTGGCGATGTCTACATTCGTGCAGCTGCAGAAGGCACAGATACCTACGAACTCAATCGCAATCTACTCCTCACAGATGGTGCACGCGCAGATTCTGTGCCGAACCTTGAAATCGAAACGGGAGAAATTGTTGGAGCAGGACATGCTTCCACAACTGGCCGCTTCGATGATGAGCAGCTCTTCTATTTGATGTCACGCGGTATTGAAGAATCAGATGCTCGTCGCCTTGTTGTCCGAGGTTTCTTCAATGAAGTTATCTCATTGATTGGCAATGAAGAGATTCAAGAGCGACTCATGTCAAGAATTGATGATGAACTAGAGAAGGCAGGTAAGTAATGTCAGATCTTTCTCTCTCATCTCTCGTCTCTGGAAAGCCAGTTCGCATCGAGAAGGATGGCGAATCAATCTGCGTCGCTCGTATTGGTGACGAAGTTTTCGCAATCGGCGACACCTGTAGCCACTCTGATGCATCGCTTGCAGAAGGCGATATCACAGATTTCAAGATCGAATGCTGGCTCCACGGAGCCGAGTTCGATCTTCGCACCGGGGAAGCTTTGACGCCTCCTGCAGTAATGCCAGTAAAGAAGTATTCAGTAAGCGTTGACGGAGACTCCGTCACGATTGAGAAGTAGTGGAGTCCGTCATGAGCACACTTGAAATTCGTGGTTTAAAGGTAACTGTAGATACAGAGCAGGGCGTGAAGGAGATTCTTAAGGGAGTCGACCTCACTATCAAGTCTGGTGAGACACATGCAATCATGGGGCCAAACGGTTCTGGTAAATCCACACTCGCATACTCAATCGCAGGACATCCTAAGTACACAATCACTGGAGGTACTGTCACTCTTGATGGCGTCGACATTCTAGAAATGTCAGTCGATGAGCGCGCAAAGGCAGGTCTCTTCCTTGCGATGCAATACCCAGTAGAAGTTCCTGGCGTTTCTGTATCTAACTTTCTTCGTACAGCAGCAACTGCACTTCGTGGTGAAGCTCCAAAGCTTCGCGAGTGGGTTGGCGAGGTTAAGAGCGCAATGGAAGGTCTC
This sequence comes from Actinomycetes bacterium, assembly GCA_041303595.1. GTDB lineage: Bacteria > Actinomycetota > Actinomycetes > Nanopelagicales > Nanopelagicaceae > Planktophila. The sequence continues at coordinate 663 of JBFYOW010000008.1, read as the reverse complement.
AAGATGGATCCATCATTTGCGCAACGTAACGTCAATGAAGGTTTCTCTGGTGGCGAGAAGAAGCGTCACGAAATCATGCAGCTAGAACTCCTTAAGCCAAAGTTTGCCATCCTGGATGAGACAGACTCAGGTCTTGACGTTGATGCGCTTCGTGTTGTTTCAGAGGGAGTTGTACGAGCAAAGGAAGCGAATAATCTCGGAGTGCTATTGATTACTCACTACACCCGCATTCTTCGTTATATCCAACCAGATTTCGTACATGTCTTTGCTGCAGGAAAAGTTGTTGAGCAAGGTGGTCCAGAGCTTGCTGAGAAGCTTGAAGCAAATGGCTACGCGGAGTACGTCGGCGCTTAATAATGACATTTGATGCGCTTGCCATTCGCAAGGATTTTCCAATCTTTCAACGGACAATCCGCGATGGCAAGCGCCTTGTCTATTTAGACTCTGGTGCGACGAGTCAGAAACCTCAAGCGGTAATCGATGCAGAGAGTGATTTCTATCGCTTGCATAATGCCGCAGTTCACCGTGGTGCTCATCAGCTTGCTGAGGAGGCTACCGATTTATATGAAGGTGCTCGCGAAACTGTCGCTGCCTTTATTGGAGCTAGCGTCGATGAAGTTGTCTTCACTAAGAATGCGACAGAGTCTCTCAATTTAGTTGCAT
>JBFYOW010000007.1:0-30327 GCA_041303595.1 Actinomycetes bacterium | reverse complement strand
TACTTGTCATGTAGCACTACATCCTTTACTGATTGTGAAAATCTATCTCCGCGATCGCCATACGAGATGAACTGATCCATGGATGCGCATGCTGGGGCTAAGAGAACAACATCACCCTCATCGGAGCTCTCAAGTGCTTTCCTCACAATGAGATCCATAAATGAGTTATCTGCTCCTCCGCGACTGTAAGAAGATGGGGTATCAAGAAGATAAATTGGGAGTTGCGGAGCGTGCTTTGCGAGTGCCTCTGCGATGAGATTTCGATCCTCTCCGATCAAAATCGCGCACTTCAAACGAGACCAAGTCCGCTCTACAAGTGGCTCCATTGCTGCTCCCTTAGCTAACCCACCAGCAATCCAGATGACCGAGAAGTTGGACATGATTGATGCGGCTGCAGCATGTGGGTTGGTGGCCTTGGAGTCATTGATCCACTTCACTCCATTTATATTGGCAATCTCTTCTATTCGATGACGACCAGGCTTAAAGCTCTTGAGGGCTTCTCGAATAACTTCATGGGAGATGCCTACGGTTGCGGCTAGCCCGGATGCCGCCAGCGCATTCGAAATGTGGTGCGGAACGGTTGGGAGAACTTCATTGAGTTCAGCAATCATTCCCGCTTCTTGTGGATCTGCGACAAAAGCTCGGTCAACGAGAAGTTCTTCAACAACACCGAGTTCACCAGGGCCAGGGGTATCTAATGAATAAAAAATCTTTCTCCCAAGCCAATGAGCGGTGCGACCTACGACTTCACCATCATCGCCATTGAGAATTGCCGTGGTGGATTTATCTAAGATTGAAATTTTTGCTGAAGCATAAGCATCAAAGGTGCCGTGCCAATCAACGTGATCATCGGCAATATTGAGTATCGCAGTTGAGATGAACTGTGCATCCTTAAGCCAATGAAGTTGGAAAGATGAGAGTTCGAGAATTAAATAATCTAACTTCTCATTGCCCGTCACGGACTCGATAACCGTTGTCCCGACATTTCCGCAAGCTTTTGCTTGTAGTCCAGCTGTTGCAAAGATATGAGCCACCATTTCAACGGTAGTGGTTTTTCCATTGGTGCCAGTGAGTGCAAGCCACTTCTGCTTGGGATACTTCTCTTCTTTGATGTGCCACGCAAAATCAATCTCGTTGAGAATCTCTTTACCTTCAGTTCGAGCAAGAAGGACTATCGGATTGCTCTCTTTCCAGCCTGGAGAGACAAGTAGTGCATCGAAATCATCTTTTGCTATCTCCTCGGGCCGCCTGACCTGAAAGCCTTCGACCTGATCCACCTTCTCATCAATAAAGGTAACCAGTGCGCCACGTTCGACCAACGCCTTGGCTACTGCCTGGCCAGTGACTCCGGCTCCGGCGACAACCACACGTTTTTCGGTCAGGTGGCTATATAAATTATGTGTAGACATTTCCGTAGCTAGGTTTAACTAGCAACCCATTCGGTATAGAAGAGGCCGAGTCCCAGTGCAACACAAAGCCCGGCGATAATCCAGAATCGCAAGACGACTGTCACCTGTCCCCAACCCATTAGCTCAAAGTGATGGTGGAGCGGCGCCATCTTAAAGAGGCGCTTGCCGCCAGTTATCTTGAAGTAAATGACTTGAAGGGCGACCGAGAGTGTGATGATGACAAAAAGTCCGCCTAGTGGAATCAGGAGTAATTGAATTCGCAGAGATGCAGCAATTCCAGCCAGTGCAGCTCCTAGAGCAAGTGATCCTGTATCGCCCATAAAGATTTTCGCTGGCGATGCATTCCACCATAGAAATCCCGTACAAGATCCGGCAAAGGCTGCGGATAGCACTGCAAGGTCAAGTGGATCGCGAACTTGGTAGCAATTCACGGTAGCTGTTTCTAGCGCACAGCTCTGGCCAAATTCCCAAACTCCGATTAACACAAAAGAAATAAAGGTCATAACGGCGGCACCAGTAGCTAAACCGTCTAGGCCATCTGTGAGATTTACGCCGTTACTGGTCGCCGTGACCATAAAAGCAATCCAGATAACTACAACAACTGTTCCGAGGGTTATCGAAGTGTCTCGAACGGTAGATAGCTGCAAACTAATTGGCGTAAATCCATCTTTATCAGCGAATTGAAGTCCAAGGTAGCCAAATATTGAGGCAGCAAGAACTTGCCCAAATATCTTCTGCTTACCGCTTATTCCGCCAGAGTTCTGACGAGAAATCTTCATGTAATCATCGATAAAACCAACAAGTCCAATAGCGACAACTAAACCCAAAACAAGTAGTGCAGAAGTACTCATTACGTTGCCTGATATGAGGTGTGCAATCAAGTAGGAGGCAATCACGGAGAAGATGATGATGATTCCACCCATGGTTGGCGTGCCGCGCTTAGTGTGATGCGATGAAGGTCCATCATCGCGAATAAACTGCCCGAAACCTTTACGCACTAGCCCCTTAATCAGTATTGGGGTTCCAAAAAGGGAGAAAAAGAGAGCGAGTCCGCCAGCAATCAAAATCTCTTTCATTTAATTGCCTTCCTCTTCCTCTGCTAATTTTTCTCTCCAAAATTTTTCAATCTCCTTCGCGACTTCTTCAAGCTTTTCAGAGCGCGAACCTTTGCAGAGCACTACATCACCGCGATTGAGATGCACGAGAAGTTCATACGCCTCACTCTTAGTGCTACAGATGTGAATTGAAGTCTCAGAACCTGCCGGAACACCAGGTGCATAATCTGGAGCATTGACTGTAACGAGATGATCAATTCTTAACTCTGAGCAAAGAGTGCCAATCTCTTGATGCGCTTGGGTGGCAGACTCGCCGAGTTCGCGCATAATTCCCAAGAATGCCCATGACTCTCCCCCTCGTTCCTGCGAGAGGTGAGCGAGAGTGGACAAGGCAGCTGCCATTGAATCAGGGCTAGCGTTGTAGGCGTCATTAATTAAAGTGAGATCCGGAAGTTCAATCACCTGCATTCTCATAGCTGCATTCATCTCCGCAGTAGATAACGCTGTAGCGATTTGATCGGTACTCATGCCGAGGGCATGTGCCACTGCTGCAGCCGCCAGGGCGTTAGGTACTTGATGAAGTCCTAACTGACGAAGGGCTACAGTGCTGCGACCTTCTGGTGTAACTAAATCAAAATGTGCACGGCCTTCTCGGAGTTCAATATCTGTCGCTCGGATGTTTGACCCACCATCTTGCCCAAAAGTTATAACAGCGCCTTCATGAAGAGTGGCCATTTCCTTGGTGAATGGGTCGTATTGTCCAAGAACTGCAATTGACTTTGGTGAGAGCGAAGAGATCATCTCAGATTTAGCAAGAGCGATCTTTTCAAGTGAGCCAAATTCACCAATATGGGCAGCTGCAACTCGCAGAACTACGCCAATATTTGGTTCTGCTATTGCAGAGAGTGCTGCGATATCGCCTACATGTCGTGCGCCCATTTCGACTATACAAAAATCAGTATCCTCATCACACCGCAAGAGGGTTAGCGGGACACCAAGTTCATTGTTGTTATTGCCTTTGGTAGCAATTGTCTTTCCGTACATATTCAAAGCCGCAAATAATAGTTCCTTGGTTGTAGTCTTGCCTTGAGATCCAGTTATACCAATGACCTTTAGGGAAGATATTTCCCCTCGAACGAAATTAGCTAGCTTTCCGATTGCCGCAATAACATCTTCAACCACAATGCAGCGTTCACTTACCTGATGGGAAGTGAAGGCAACAACTGCTCCATGTGCAAATGCATCACTCACATAATCATGACCATCTACCCGTTCGCCCTTAATGGCGATAAAGATTGAACCTTCAAGGCAATCTGTAGATGAAACGAAAGCTTCCGATAAAACAGTTACATCGTCACCGTGGAGCGTGCCACCGACAATAGAAGCAATCTGAGAGGTTTTGATTTTAATCATGATTTAGCCTCAATCGATAACGCTAAATGGATTCGATCATCAAATTCGAAGACAGTCCCTGCAATCTCTTGCCCGCTTTCATGACCTTTTCCAAGGACTAAAACAGTATCTCCAGGTTGTGCCAGGGCCACCGCTGCCTTAATTGCTTCAGCGCGATTTTCGATAATCCGTGAAGGTTCTTCTACCTTCAGCCCTTTCGTCATCTGATTAAGGATGTCGGAAGGTTCTTCGCTCCGAGGATTGTCGCTCGTAAAGATAGCAATATCACTACCTTCCGATAGTGCCGCTCCCATTAAGATTCGTTTGCTGGCATCGCGGTCTCCACCGCATCCCAGAACTGCAATCAATCTTCCGTTCGTGAATTCTCGCGCGGCAGATAGGACATTGCTCACCGCATCTGGAGAGTGCGCATAATCAACTAGCGCTGCAAAGTTCTGTCCTAGTGAAACCGGCTCTAGCCGCCCTGGAGCGCCAGTCAGGCGAGGTGTAATTGATGCAATCTCTAATGGATCTACCCCACATTCATAAGCGATTGCGATTGCAAGAAGTAAATTATCGAGATTAAAGCTTCCGTGGAGCAATGTGCGAGACTCAATAAGAATCCCATCGCGACCCCTGATTGTAAATTCAATACCACCGACGGTATTTGTTATTGCCGTGAAGTGCCAGGTGGCTTTGGTGTTGTGCCTTGAGATAGAGATTGCATTAATCTCTGTTTCACTAAACAGTCGCTGACCGTATTCGCCATCTATATTGATAAAAGCGGTCTCCCCATATTCATGGGTGAAGAGTTTTCGCTTTGCCTGGAAATAGCTCTCCATCTCGCCATGGAAATCAAGATGATCTTGAGAAAGATTTGTGAAACCAACAATTGAAAAATGCGAGCCAATCATTCTTTTGAGTGCCAGCGAATGACTGGAAACTTCCATCACTAAATGGCGCATGTGTCGCTCGCGCATTGTTGCGGCAAGTGCCTGAAGCTCTGGCGCCTCTGGTGTAGTTCGCTCACTCTTGATTGATTCTGCGCCAATGCGCGTCTCAACCGTCCCAATCAAACCGCTTTCGCGCCCTACCGCAGTGAAAATTTGATTCAGGAGTGTGGTGACAGTTGTCTTTCCATTTGTTCCAGTAATGCCGATACTTTGAAGGTCACGAACAGGGTCACGATAGAACGATGAAGCCAGAGTTGCTCCAGCTTCGCGAGCGTCGGTAACTACCAATGTAGGCAACTCATTAGAAAGGTGTGCCCCAGCCTGATCGGTGAGAACAGCAACTGCACCGGCAGCTTTAGCTTTGGCTATGAACTCAGCTCCGTGCACCTTGGCGCCAGGAAACGCCAAGAAGACATCTCCAGGAAGAATTTCAGAATCCTTATGAGTGAGCCCAGTAAATTCCACATCCAAAAAATTCTTCTTCTCTGCCGCCAACAACCGTGCCGCATCTTCAAGTGAAAACGAGAATGCGCTGTAAGGGCGGAGCATTAGTTTCTCGCACTCGCTTGTGCTGCCTGATAACTCTTGAGTTGTCCTTGAGTCAACGCAACCGGTAAGACCTTTGTGCCAGTTGGGGCAACGTGCTTAGATTGAAGAACAAATGTCATAACTTTTTTAAATACTGGACCACAGAGAACTCCTCCGTAGTGGCCGTTACGTGGACGTTGAAGAGTTACGTTGATAACGTAGCGAGGAGCATCCGCAGGGGCGAAGCCGATAAATGAAGCTGTATAGCCGCTGTATTTTCCAGTAATTGGATCAACGCGCTGTGCTGTTCCGGTCTTTCCTGCTACCCGATATCCAGGAATTGCAGCACTTGGCGCAGTTCCATTTCCTGATACAACGCTCTCCATCATGATGCGTAATTTTGCAGCGGCATCTTCGCCAATCACGCGAACGGTTTCGCGATTACCAGCTGGAGTAAAATGTCCGGATGAGTCACTGGTGCCAGCGATAACTGTTGGCGAAACTCGAACTCCACCATTAGCAATCGTTGCAAAGACGCTTGTCGCCTGCATTGCAGTTACAGAGTACCCCTGACCAAAGGCAACAGTTGGAGCGGTAGTGCCAGACCAGTTCTTTACTGGATGGAGAATTCCAGACGATTCTCCAGGTAAACCTGATCCGGTCTTTGAGCCGATTCCAAATTTTGTCAGGTATTGATAGAGACGCTCGCTACCCAAAGTTTCACCGACGATAATTGAACCTGTGTTTGAAGATTGTGCCAATATTCCAGTAGTTGTTAGCCTCTGAGTTGGATGACGCTCGTGATCATGAAAAGTTTTACCCGCACGGCGAAGTCCATATGGAACTGAGAAGACCGTGGTTGGAGAAATCGTTTTCTCTTCAAGCGCAGCTGCCATCGTCATCACTTTGCCGGTTGAGCCTGGCTCATAAACATCTTGCACCGATGGGTTGCGCATTAAATCTAGTGAGATACCTTTTGTATTATTTGGATCGAAAGTCGGCGCAGTTGCATGCGCAATAATGGCGCCAGTGCGAGGGTCCATGACAATTACGGTTCCGTTAATTGCACCCGAACTCTTTACTGCATCTGCAATTGCCTTTGAGGCAATCCATTGCACATCACGATCGATTGTGAGGCGAACCGAAGTTCCAGCCTTAGGCGCGATGATTTCGCTCTGCGATCCTGGTATTTCAGCTCCATTTGCTCGTGCATACGAGTATTTTCCGGGAGTACCTGAGATTATTGAATTCATCTTTGACTCAAGTCCTGTGGCGCCAATTCCATCCGCTCTAACAAAACCCACCAATGATGAAATTAGGCGCCCAGATGGATACTCACGGATATATGAACGTTCAGGAAAGAAACCAATAATTCTCTCCCCTAAATCCTGGCGGTCGAGTGAAGCGTTGTGATTCTCCATCGCGGTAGTCAACTTATCCCAGAGTGCTGGGCGACCATTCTTGAGCACCATGGAGTATTTACGGGTTCCCGTGATGCTTGCCTGTACATCAGCGACAGGAAGTCCAATAATCGGAGCGACGAATGCAGCTGTCTTTGCGGGGTTATTTATCTGTGTTTGATCAACGACAATGCTGATTGCAGAGACGCTTCGGGCAAAGGCAACGCCGTTGACATCTGTAATGTCACCGCGTGGCGCCTGAATTATTCTAGTTGTCTCCATCTCATCGAGAGCGCGGATCTTGTAATTGCCAGCTTCGATAATTTGAACACGAAAGAGTTGAAGGCTAAGCAATGACAGAATAACGATAAATGCGAAAGCAAGAATCTTGATTCTTGATTGGGAAAGGGTTAAATCACCCACGAGTTACCGCCTCAGTATTTGTGAGATTAAGAAAAATCGGACTCTCAGAAGGCTTCATACCTAAAGCTGCTGCTGCGCGAGCAAGTGATTCAGGCGATGAATACGAATCAATTTTGCGAGTGACAGCATCACGCTGGTCCGCAACCATCTTTGCTTCAAGTTTCAAATTTGAGAGTGTAAATGCATCTTGCGCAAGAAGTGTATTGATTCCAAGTAGCGCCAAAAACCCTAGAGCCCCCACTGTTGAGGCAAAGATTGCAAAGTACTTTCTACTTGCATGCTGTGCAACTGAAACTTGCGGGAAGGTAGCGTGGATTACTTTGGCAGTCCGGTCTACAACTTGACGCTTAATTCCAGAAGTTAAAGTTTCAGAAACATTCTTACGGGCGATTGCTGTTGCCATTAGGCAGCCACCCTTTCAATCGCGCGAAGACGGACAGATGCAGCGCGAGAATTCTCGGCAACTTCGGCATCGGTAGGTTTCTCGCTTGAGTTGAAGACCAACTTGAACTTCGCCGCATATTCTGGAAGTTCGACAGGTAGAGCACGTGGACTCTTTGAAGTAGAAGCTTCTGCAAACTCCTCTTTAATAATCCGATCTTCAAGAGATTGAAATGACATCACAACAACACGTCCACCGATGATGATGCGCTCGAGCGCCTGTGGGATAGCGCGCTCAATTGCACCCAATTCATCATTGACTGCGATTCGAAGAGCCTGGAATGTTCGCTTTGAAGGATTACCACCAGTGCGACGGGTAGCAGCCGGGATGCTCTCTTTTACTAGGGCAGCTAATTCAATTGTGGAGTTGAGAGGTGCGATTGCACGAGCTTTTACAATATTTTCAACGATTCGCGTTGCAAATTTCTCTTCTCCATAGACTCGCAATATTCGGACAAGCTCTCCTGGCTGATACGAATTAACAATCTCTGCAGCCGTTATTCCGCGGCTCTGATCCATTCGCATATCAAGAGGTGCTTCATGAGAATAAGAGAATCCACGGATTCCTTCATCTAGTTGCATCGATGAAACGCCAAGATCAAATAAGACTCCATTGACGTTTGAGTATCCAAAACTTTCAATCACTTCTGAGAATTGATCAAACACTGCATGAGCCGATTTAAAGCGATCTCCAAAAACCTCAAGACGCGTTCTTGCTTTCGCAAGAGCTTGTGTATCGCGATCTATTCCAATCACAGTTAAATGTGAAAACTTTTCTAGGAGCGCTTCGGTGTGTCCACCAAGTCCAAGAGTTGCATCAACTACAACAGGGTTAGCGCTTGCAAGAATTGATGGAGCGAGAAGATCGACGCAGCGATCGCGCATAACAGATATATGTTGCATCGTCTCCCCCATCTCATTCCTCAATCTCTCGATATATTCAGTAAGTACTTACTACTCTCACTCATCTCTGGTCACCGCCGGCCGACGGATTGTGAATTCGAAAGCGACGTCGGGGAAGAGACGCCGCTGTCGGCCCTTGCTAGTACGGTGCATTAGGTCGGCGGTGGCCACAAATGAGTGAGGCCTATTTAGTTGTTATTAACTTTTTTTTCATTACTTATTCAGTTGTTGAGCTATAAAGTTTTTTTGCTGACGTTCTAGAAAAGTCCCGGAAAAACTTCCTCAGAAACGTCAGCAAAACTTGATTCGCGATCTGCGAGGTATTCACTCCATGCGCTGCTATCCCAAATTTCAACGCGAGTATTTGCACCGATAACGACGCACTCTTTTTCAAGTCCGGCATAGGTACGTAGACCTTGTGGGATTGTGATTCGACCTTGACGGTCAGGAATTTCATCGTGTGCGCCGGCGAACATCACGCGCTGGTAATCGCGGGCAGCTTTTGCAGTCACTGGGGCCTGGCGAAGCGTCTCGGTGATATGGGCGAATTCAGTGGCAGGAAATACATAGAGGCAACGCTCTTGACCCTTAGTAATTACAAGACCTGGTGAGAGTTCTTCGCGGAATTTGGCAGGAAGAATCAATCGACCCTTCTCGTCGAGACGAGGTTCATGGGTTCCCAAAAACATTGATTTTCACCACCTTCCCCAAGGTATGAGCGTGGATTCCTCGCTCAATTCCCCACTATACTCCACTTTCCTCCTTTTTCAACCACCTTCCGCCACTATTTTCCCTTTCTCCCCCACCTCCCCCCACTTTCTTTCTGAGGGGGCTTGAGATCAGATTGGGGGCAGCAAAAAACCCGCCCCTTTATCAAAAGGAGGCGGGTTGGGGTTTATCTAGATAAAGGGCTTATTCGAAGTTTCGCTGATCCCAACGCTGCTGGAGGCGATCACCCAGAGATCCGCCGTTACCACGTGGACGGCGTGGAGCTGAAGGAAGGCCGTTTACTGAGATTGCACGAAGCGCGAGGATGAGGCCAATCAAGGCGACAATAAAGCCCACAATGCCGAGCGGAACAATCTGTGAAATCAGCCCAGCAAAGAGGATTCCGATTCCAGCGACGATAAGGGCAATGCCTGCGAGCGCTCCACCTGGTGCCTTACGGAGCAAGGTTGCCGTATCTCCACCGGCGAGCGTCGATTGCAGGCGAGGGTCATCAGAGGCGAGTGCAGCCTCCATCTCAGCTAATAAACGTCGTTCGCGATCGGAAAGTGCCATAGCCCCACAATAGAACAGAAGTGCTTATCCGTCATCTTCTTCAGGGCGAATCAGCCGCCCAGGGCGGACACTGGCGCTTCCAAAGCGGGCGCGCGCCTTATCTATAGCGGTATCGGCGTCACGCCAACCCTTTTCCCGTGAGCCAAGGAGCATCTGCTCATGGGCCCCCTCGTGGAGGTTCTCTAGTGAGACCGCCACCAGTCGCAGGCGGGCGCCAGTGATCTTGAGGGCGAGATAGAGGGTTCGGACCACCTCGTAAATCTCTTGCGTACTATCAATCGGAAGAGGCAAAGTCTTACTGCGATTGATAGTGGTGAAATCTGAGAAGCGAACCTTTATCCCGATCGTCTTTGCAAAGAGCCCACGATCTCGAAGACGAGCTGTTGCCTTCTCTGTCATCCTTAAGAACTCACGCAAAATCTCTTCTGGATTATCGAGATCATGTGCAAAGGTTTCAGCGTTACTAATACTTTTATCTGGCTCATCGTTGGAGACATCACGCATATCGCGCCCCCATGCAAGTTCATATAGAGATGCACCTGTTGCCTCGCCAAGTGCTCGCATCAAAGTTGCGCGTGGAGTCTGCGCAATCTCGCCGATTGTGTGTAGCCCTAAACGTTGGAGCGCTTCACCGGTCTTTGGGCCTACTCCCCACATCGCACCGACGGGAAGCGGATGCAAGAATTCAAGGAGTCGTTCATCAAGGATTTCAAGCATGCCATTAGGTTTGCAATGTTGTGATGCCAACTTTGCAATAAATTTATTTGATGCGATTCCAACTGAACATGTAATTCCCTCTTTTGCTTGCACCTCTTCTCGAATCTTCTGCGCGATTTCACGTCCGGTTCCAAGTAATTTGAGCGCACCAGTCACATCAAGGAAGGCTTCATCGAGTGAGATGGGTTCGACCTTCGGTGTATAGGTTGAGAAGATCGTCATTACCCGCTCTGATATTTCGGAGTAGCGGTGGTGTTCTGGTGCGATAAAGATTGCATGCGGTGCCATGCGTTGTGCTCGACCAACTGGCATTGCGGCGCGAATTCCAAATTTACGTGCTGCATAATTTGCTGAGAGGACTACTCCGCGCGCTCCTGCGCCGACTACGACAGCTTTTCCTCGGAGTTCAGGGTGATCTAGCTCTGCCACAGATGCATAGAAGGCATCCATGTCGACATGCAAGATCGTGCTCATATCGCCACACTACCTTTCTTCAGATTCCATTCTTGATAGGCGCTTCGTAGATCCCAGACCCCAGTTGCTCGCAGTGAGATGCCGCGTTCGCCAGTACGACGAGTAGCGCCCCGCACTAAGAAGAGCGATGCGGCATACAAGGTCTGAGCGTATTCACCAGAGCGCGCTTCAAGTACATCAGGGAAGAAGGTGGCATCACTACATCCATATCCATCATCGAGTGAGAGGAAGAGGACTCGCTTGCCAGAGCGAACTGGCGGTGATTGAAGCGCAACCTTTACACCAGCAACCAGCACAGTGCTATTGCTTCGAGCTTTCAATAGATCGCAGGAGCGAGTAGCACCAATTGCATTAAGAAACTCTGCATAGGGCGACAAGATATGTTCGCTGAGATCCATGCCGAGGCGATTGAGTTCGTTATTCATCTTCTCGGCGCTGCTCATTGCAGGTAGACCGCTTGGTTGAAGTAGAGGTGGCGCAAGGCCGAGCGACATCTGCGCACCCGATAACGCTGGCGCTGTTGTCTTCTGCAAATCTGCGAGATGCAAAAGCAAATCGCGATGGTTGATTGATTGATCGTGATGGACGCTATCAAATGCGCCGGTAAGGATAAGAGTTTCAATTGTGGGAGCTGATGCACCTGATCTGCGATAGAAATCTGCGAGATCGATATATGGCTGACCTGCCGTCATGGATTCAATTTCATTAGCACTTGCTCCACTGACAGCGCTCAGCGCAATCCGGATTGCGGGCATATCCGCCGCGCTCTCAACGCGGTAATCAGGTAGCGATGCATTGATATCAAGTGGAGCAAGTGGAACTCCCATCTGACGCGCCTCATCGATCATCAATCGCTTTGGATACATCCCTGGATCATGGGTAAGAACGCCAGAGATAAATGCAGCTGGGTAGTGAGTCTTAAGCCATGCTGATTGATAGGTAGGCAACGCAAATGCAGCGGCATGCGCTTTACAGAAACCAAAAGATGCAAAGGCGCGCAAGACCTCCCAGATTGTTGTAATCGTTGAGAGCTCATATCCACGTTCGGTAGCAGCAGGAAAGAACCAATCACATACTTCTTGTTGTCCCTCTTTACTACCCAGTGCGCGACGTTTCTCATCTGCAGCGGCAAGTGAGATACCAGTCATGACAGAGATGATTGAGATGACTTGTTCGTGGAAGACAACAACGCCTTCAGTCTCTGCCAATATCGGCGCCAAAGTGGAATGGATTAACTGCGGCTCAGTAAAGCCTCCGCGGGCGTTGAGAAATGGGCGAATCATGTCGCTCTTAACCGGCCCAGGGCGAAAGAGCGAGATATCGATAACAAGGTCGTTAAAGGTGCGAGGCTGCAATTTTCCGATGAGTTCGCGTTGGCCTGGGCTTTCGATTTGAAAGAGACCAAGGGTCTGCGTTGATTGAATTAATTTATAGGTATCAGGGTCATCAAGTGGAACGGTATCGATATCAAAGTCAGGATCTGCAGTGCGTCTAATCTCTTCGACTGCATGTGCAATAGCAGATTGCATGCGCACACCAAGAACATCGAGCTTAAGTAAGCCAATATCCTCTACATCATCTTTATCGAACTCGAGCATTGGATATCCGCCGGCATTGATCTGTAACGGTGCTCGATCAAGTAGGGTCGCATCAGAGAGTGCAATTGCACATGGATGCATCGCTAAATGTCGCGGTAGGCCATCAAGGCGCTGTGCCATTGCGATAGTCATTGCCATCAGCGGCGCAGAGGTATTAAGTGATTTGAGTTCGGGTAGCGAAGCTAATGCTGCCTCAATATTTGCAGCACGGATATGCGGCATCGACTTTGCTAAGAGATCAATCTCGACCGCAGGCAGACCAAGGGCAGCACCGGCATCACGGATGGCATGGCGGGCTCGATACTTTTCAACCATCGAGACGGTGGCGCAACGCGAAATTGCATTGGGTGATTTAAATGATGGGGATCCATAGCGAGCAAAGACTGCATCGTAGATTTCAAGACGGCGCGCTGATTCGACATCGATATCGATATCGGGAAGTGCGCGACGTAGCGGTGAGCAGAAGCGCTCCATTAAGAGGCCATGTTCGATGGGATCAACGCCAGAGATTCCGAGCAAGTGGCAGATAAGCGAACCAGCACCTGATCCACGAGCTGCAACGCGGATACCTTTATTACGCGCCATATCGGTGATATCGGCGACGGTGAGAAAGTAGGATTCAAAACCGAGCGTTGCCACGGTTGCGAGTTCATCATCGAGTCGTGCTCGCGCAATGCGAATACGGTTGCTATCTGTATAGCGCCAATGAAGGCCAGCTTCGCTACGTTCGCGCAGTAAGCGGCGCATATCTGCAGCGTTTGCCGCACCGACTACATCTGCCTCAGGTAGATGCACATCCCCCAGCCCAATATCGCGCTGCGGTGATAGCAGTGAGCGCTCAGCCCATTCGCGAGTGGTTTTCAGTAATAAACGTGGCGAACCTTCACCGGCTGCTTGTGCAATCTCTGCCGCTAAACGATGCATCTCATTACTATCTTTGAGAAAAGCTTCGCCATTACGTCGTTCGAGGTGGCGACGATCAAGTGGAACTAACTGTCGAGCACAATCAAGAATATCTGCCACTGGACCATCGATACGATCGCGCATACGTACTGCATTGGTAATAACAGCCGGAATATCGTGTTCGCGAGCAAAGACAAGCGACCTTGCAGCATGGGCAGTAGAGCGTGGACCATTGCCGCCAACTAAGTGCGATACACACTCGACTGCATGATCTGCAAAGAATGGCCTCGTCTTATTAAAAATCTCTAACGCTAGATCAGAGCGATGGAGAGCTATCGCCTCTGATACTGGTGATTCGGGACCATGTAAGAGATAGAGCTGCGAACTGTGCTGCGCAAAGCGTTCGAGCACATCCATCGTCAAGACCGGAATCCGATCACCAGAGGCAAAGGTAACCCCACGATAGAGATGCATTAAATGGCGGTATCCCCCGTCGCTACCAGCGAGGATGGTGATGCGCGGAAAGTTTTTCCGATCTGCTTTGACGCCGACGGATTCGCTATTGATTAAATCGATTTGCAGATTGATGCCGATGATGGGTGCAATGCCCATCTCCAAACAACTCTTTGCAAAACGAATCGTGCCAGCAAATGAATCGCGATCAGTAAGCGCCAACGCCGGCATCTCAAATTCGGCAGCGCGCTCAACTAAGTTATGCGGCTGGGTTGTGCCATATTTAAATGAGTAGGCGCTAGTGGTACGTAAATGTATAAAACTCATAGTGAATTCAAATCGTTGTGACGATCCACTGCCCCGTTGCTTCATCGCGTTCGAGTTGAAATGTTGTGAGAGCACCGATTGGTGCAGCTTCTACTCGCCAGAGTGCGCGTGCTTGATCGTCGGGGCGATACTTTCCATCGCTGACTCGGTTCCACCAACCACCGCTCTCGCACCACCGTGAGAGGACGGCGTGGATACGAAAGCGTCGACCTTTAAAGGTGAATTCGATAGGAGTGGTCGGTCCATCGATAAGAACTTCCCCTGCGGGAATAACTTCGCTCGCCACGTGAGGCTCCTTTGAAATAGCTCTATTTGAGATTCGAACAGATGTTCGAAAAATAGCCCACCCCACTGACAAGGGCAACGCTCGAGGTCAGGTTGAGAGTTCCCCATCTAACGATGTTACGGAGAGGTGAATATTGAGCGTCATTGAAGGGTGGGCGCGTGTGGCTGCAGGGATAAAGTCTCGAAGAGCCTAGATTTCGCACCATGAAAACCAATTACACCCTCAAGCGCGCTCTCGTAGCGGCTTCAGCTGTTGCTGCACTTGCCGCAACAGTTCTCACACCTATCGCACAGGCTGCTACCTACGCAGCCCCTACTGCGCCAACAAACGTTGTCGCATACGAATCTAAAGGCGGGGTAACAGTTCGCTGGACACCATCTGCAACAGCTGCGCCAGAAATTACTTCATACATCGTCTCAGCGGGAGCTGGATCATGCCCAGTAATGATCCCTGCAGATGCAAAGACAGTTGTCACGATGCCAGTTCTTGAAGGACAGAAGGTATTCACACCTGTTGTTCAAGCAGTGAGTGCATATGGAATATCACCAGCAGCGAAAGCAAATAAAAGCTTTGATGCAGCAAAAATTCAAAATATTTCAACCAGCTACAAATCACTCCAATTCTTGCAGCTCTCGGATTTTCATGGAGCAATTGACGTATCGTCAACAAGCATCGGTGTAGCTGGACTAGTAGCGGCATGGAATAACGACCGCAAAATAAATCCAAATACAATCGCAGTTTCTGCAGGCGACAACATTGGAGCAGCTCCACAGATTTCATCAGCATTTGAAGAGCTTCCAACAATTGAAGCGCTTAACTTGATGAAACTTGATGCTTCAACTTTTGGTAACCATGAACATGATCGCGATATCGCTCACGTTCAGAAGGTAATTGGCGCATCTGATTTTCAGTGGGTTGCCGCTAACTACAGCTCACTAAAGGATCTAGTCTCAGGTTCAAAGTCAGCAAAGCCATACACAATCATTGATCGTGATGGAGTCAAGATTGCAATTGTTGGAGCAAATACTGAATCAACAGCAGAGCAGGTATTCCCGGGCAACCTTAAGGGCGCATCAGGAACAATTGTTATTGATCCAAGTGCAACTGGCGTAAACAAGGCAATTGCAGCAGCACGCGCTGAAGGCGCACAGGTTGTTGTCGCCCTTGTTCACCAAGGCTGGACAGAGAACGTTGATGGCGCAGCAGTTGGTCGCCTCACAGAAATTGCATCTGAAATCAAGGGTGCAAATATCATCTACGGTGGTCACAGCCACCTTGTTTACTCAACAGCTATTCCTGGCACTGTCCGCACGCCTTCTACTCTCGTAGCTCAGGTACGTAATGCAGGTGTTGAGTACACACGCACTACCCTCTGCGTCAATATCGGCACCGGTCGAGTAAAGGGATCGGCAGTTGAATATGTATCAAAGGCTGAAGCCGCAAAACTCACACCAGATGCAACAGCTGCAGCTCTTGTGAAGAAGTACAAGGAAGCTCTTGCTCCAAAGCTTGATGTGAAGATTGGAACTGTTACAGGTCTATTCCCACGTGGCGGATCACCTGCCGTAGAGCGCTCAGGTGAGACTCCACTCGGTAACTTCACTACCGATGCTATCCGTGCAAAGTACAAGACTGACTTTGCACTCATTAATGGTGGCGGCATTCGCGATACCTTCCCAGCGAAGACATTTACACCATTGGATAAGACTCTCTCACGTCCTGCAACATCTACTACAGGTCCTTGGGATGTCACAGTGGGCGACGCGATGACCGTATTCCCATTTGGAAACTCCATCTCAACTACAACAATTACAGGTTCTACATTGTGGAAGGCGCTTGAAAATGGTGTTGGTGGAGCATATCCAGCCGATGGCCGCTTCCCACAAATCTCGGGCTTTAAGTTCTCATTTGATAGCAGCAAGCCTGTCGGCTCACGTGTTGTCTCTGTGACAAAGCTTGATGGAACTGCTATCGCCAAGGATGCAACCGTCTACACCATTGCAACTCTTGACTTCCTTGTTCAAGGTGGCGATGGTTATGTTGGCGTCTTCTCACCAGCAGTTGCAAAGGTTCGCGATCTCTTGGTCGATGTCTTTGTAGAAGCTGTAAAGAGCGCTAAGACAGTTGCGGTTCCTGCAGCTGATGGACGCACTAAGAAGGTCAATTAATAACCAACGAGAACCAAGGAGAAGGGTCGTACCGAAAGGTGCGACCCTTCTTTGCGTGTCGAGCTCTAAAGCTGATTAAAGCTGCAACCACACCCTTTACCCTTAAACCAAGACTCGGCGGACGTTGCTGAGACCTAAGAATTTGGAGAATGAATTGGATCTACTACTTATCCTCGGCCGCGTGCTCTTTGGTGCCCTCTGGATTGGCGCTGGTTTTGGCCACTTTAAGAGCCTGGAAGCAATGACAGGTTATGCAAAGTACAAGAAGCTGCCAGCTGCAAAGCTTGGCGTTATTGGATCAGGCCTCACCTTCTTGGTCGGCGGAATCCTTATTGTTCTTGGAACATGGATTGACCTTGCTGCACTCTTAATCGCTGTCACTGTCATCCTTGCAGCGATCATCTTCCATCAGTACTGGAAAGAGACGGATGCCAATACAAAGATGCAGGAGATGATGGCATTCAATAAAGATATGGCGCTCGGTGGGGCAGCGCTAATTCTCTTTGCACTCGTCGCCGGTGGACTAGTCACAGAATTCGGTCCAAGCGTTGGTGCGATTGCACTCTTTGGCTAATAGAAGTTCACAAGAAAGCCTCCTGAGAAATCAGGGGGCTTTCTTGATTTACTGGGATTAATTTGAAGCCGGTTCTGCCACTATTAACGTATGGAGATTGTTGGCGCCCTATTAGCAGGTGGATTGATTGGCGCTGTACTGGGATTTGTTGGCGCTGGTGGCGCGATGCTCTCTGTTCCAATTCTTACTAACTTCTTTGACTTCTCTCCGCAGCAAGCTACAACAGCTGCCTTAGCGGTAGTTTTTCTCGCAGCGCTTTCGGGATCATTGCCAAAGATGAAAAGTAAAGAAATTCTCTATCGCGATGCGCTGATTATTTGGGCGATTGGATTGCTTACCAATCTTGGTTTCTCATCAATTGCATCTGATTTGCCCGATAAATTTATTACCGTGGGATTCTCCATGGTCCTTCTCTTGGCAAGCTATTCCATGTTTCGAAATCCATTTACCAATATTCAGCGGCGAATACCGATCTCAATCTTGATTCTGATCTCATTATTTGTCGGTGCCATCACCGGGCTCTTTGGAATCGGCGGCGGCTTTCTCGTAATCCCGGCTCTCGTTCTCTTCTTTGGCACACCTCAAAATGTTGCTGCCGGAACGTCACTTCTGGTCATTAGCCTCAACTCAATCACTGCTCTATTAGGACATAACGCAATGTGGAGTGAAGTTGATTGGCATGTTCCAATCTTTATGTCACTGGGTGCGATTGTGATGGCCAGCGCATCATCGCACTTTGGCAGAGTCTCATCCCCTGCACTCTTGCGAAAGGCGTTTGCGACGCTTCTTCTCTTTGTCTCGGCCTTTACTTTGTTACAGGCGTTGCTTCTGTCTTAATTGCCTTAGAGAGATATCCCGCGAGGAAGAGTGCACCGATTGGGTAGAGCATTGCCCACGATAGTGAAGTTGCCTCTGCAATCAAGCCAGTGAATGTTGGACCAACAAAAATTCCTGCAATGCCAATCAAACCCACTCGAGCAATCGCTACCGGTGCTGCAAATTGTGGCAATCGGGATGCTGCCAGAATGAAAGCTGGATACATCGGGCCAATTGCCAGACCTGCCGCAATAAAGCCTAGGTTCATGATGATCAGCGCTGGAATCTTTGCATGCGATGAAAGCGGGATTGCAATCGCCAAACAAATAAGCCAAACCGTGCCACCAACGTAACCGCCAAAGCGAACTGTGCGACGAGCGCCAAACCTCTCGATGATGCGATCGCCAGTAAAGCGAACAACAATCATGGCAAGTGCAAAGCAGGCAAATCCACTGGCATAAAGTCCGGGGCCAATACCCATATTCTCATTGAGCAGAATTGCGCTCCAGTCACTTGCCGACATTTCGGCAATCATGCTGGTGAGCAGCCCTCCAGCGATGAGCCAGAGGATTGCGACATCTTTTCCGAACCATGCAATCGTGTTTGATGTTTCTGTTGTTCCATCTCCACGGTGGCCATCAAGTGCCCCTGGGAGCATCAATAGGTTGACCGGAATAAAGAGTGCTAGTGCTAAAAGACCAATCACAATGAAATTGGTGCGAGGAGACATATGCGATGCGACTGCACCGCCAAAAACTGTGGTGAGGAATGCACCGACGCTCCAAGCGCCATGAAAAGAAGTCATGCACTTCTTATTGATGATTTTTTCTACGGCAACTGCTTGGGTGTTATCGCAAATATCAGTCACGACAATACCGAAGCCCATCAAAACCAAGCCGATAAATAAAACCATTGGCGTAGTAGCTACTCCCATAATGATTAATCCGACTGGAAAAACCAGTGAAGAAAATGTCAGGACAAGTTTGGTGCCGACTCGATGAACAATCCGCCCACCCATCTGCCCCGCAATCAGAGCGCCCACGGTAGAGCCAAGAAAGATTAATCCGAATTGACCGTTATTAATTCCCATTAATTCTTTGATTTCAGGAATACGTGGCACCCAGGCCATATTGACTACGCCCATCAGGAAGAAGGAGGCGAAAAGTGCTGTTCGGGCACGAAGACCTCGTGTCAGGTTTGTAGTCACCAGCGAAACCTATCCTCTAACCTTCTCTACTATGGAGCACATCCTCGAAAAGTCTGCTGTTAAAAGAGTAGCTGCAGCAATGGACGAACTCTCAATTGCGGGTCCGATTACAGTATTAGGCGAAAGTGCGCGAACTGCCCAAGATGCAGCATCAGCGCTAGGAATTGAGGTCGGACAGATTGCCTCATCTCTGATATTCCGAACTCCGGATGAGAAAGTCTTGCTTGTGATCACTAGTGGACGCCACCGCGTTGATACTGATCTAGTCGCAAAGAATCTTGGTTATTCGGAACTCGGTCGAGTCGATGCCAACTTCGTAAAGGAATTCTCTGGCTTTTCAATTGGTGGAGTCTCTCCTATCGGTTGGGTCAATAAGCCCGACATTACACTTATTGATGAGGCGCTCAATGATTATCAAGTGGTGTGGGCTGCAGCAGGTCATCCTCATGGAGTATTTCCAACAACCTTCACTGAATTAGTTAATACAACAGGTGCCACTGCCATGAAAGTTGGCGATTAATGACAACAACTTTGGGAATGATTGCAATTGTTGTCGATGATTACGACTCTGCAATTGCCCATTATGTAAAAGATCTCAGATTTTCTCTTATTGAAGATACTCAATTGAATCCCGAGAAGAGATGGGTTGTTGTGGCACCGGGAACTTCAGGCGCTCAGGTGCTATTGGCAAAAGCTGCCAATGCAGCTCAAGTTGCCGCTATTGGCAACTCAACCGGAGGCCGGGTCGGATTCTTTCTCTACACAGATAGTTTTGAAGAGACTTACCAACAATATCTCGCAGCAGGAATCGAATTTACAGAGACTCCTCGCCTTGAAACTTTTGGGCAGGTTGTTGTCTTCAAAGATAGATATGGCAATAAGTGGGATCTAATTGAAAGCAATCGCGCGTAAATGAAGCAGACGGTTCTATACATTTTCACAATCAAAAGACCCGCCATTCCTTTCGCATTTCTTCAGATGGCTCTCGGTCGTCGCACTGCACGCAAAATTCATGGCGTCTCTTTTGCAAAGTTAATGGGGACCGGCACCGGCAAGACATTTACGCCATCGGATGCTGATTTAAAGCAATGGGCCATTCTCTTTGTTGCCAATGATCTCGACTTGGTTGATGCGTCACGATTTATTGCATCGTGGAAGAAACGCTCAATATCGGTTGATAAGTACCTCCTCAATCCGATTTCTTCTCACGGCGAATGGTCCAAGCGAAAGCCGTTTGAGGTTTCAAGCCCAATAAATAATGACAGTCCGATCGTTGCCATCACTCGCGCTCGTCTCAAATGGTCACAAGCCATTAGATTCTGGCGTTCAATTCCACCGGTTGTTACAGATCTTCATCAATCTCCTGGACTGCTCTTTTCAATCGGAATTGGCGAGGCCCCAATCGGTCTGCAAGGAACATTTTCACTCTGGCAGTCAGGGGCTGCGCTACGTGACTTTGCCTACAAGAACGCTCCACATCGCGCTGCAATTGAAGATACAAAGCGCTTTGACTGGTATAGCGAAGAGCTCTTTGCCCGCTTTGAGTTGATTAATACGGCAGACTTTCCCTATGTCCGTTAGACACTACAACTACCGCAGGCGCCGTCAGGGAATGTCCCAGCGTGCGCGCATTACGCTCGGTATTGCTCTCGGTCTCACTATCCTCCTACAAATGTCATACCCGCTCGTGAGCGGCACGGTGCTTCAGGTTGTCACCATCGCAACCATCTACATGGGCGCAACCGCAATGGTCCTGCACGCATACCTTTCTTACGGAATTAAATATGCATCACGTTATCTCCTCTTCGCCGCACTCTTCGGATACTTCATCGAGCTCATTGGCGTTCACACCGGCTGGCCCTTTGGTGTTTATACATACGACTCTTCCCTTGGAATCGCACTCTTCAGCGTTCCGCTCGTTGTTCCATTTGCTTGGGTAATGATGATTCACCCTGCACTTGTTGCAGCTCGTAAGGTCGCGCCGCGATGGGTATTTTTATATGGCGGCGCTTTACTCGCCGGCTGGGATCTCTTTCTCGATCCACTGATGGTCTCTGCTGGCCGTTGGACCTGGGAGGTGCCGGGCGCACACATTCCATTCGTGCCAGATATCCCGCTCTCTAATTTCTTCGGCTGGCTTCTATCTGGGTGCATCATCGTTGGATTCCTCAATGTTGTTCTCCCATTTGAACGCCGTAAAGAGAGTGCAAGTCTGCGCGCTGTCACATTCTTATTGGCATGGGTGCTCTTCTCAAGCTTTATTGGAAATATCTTCTTCTTCGATCGCCCTGGGCTGGCTTTCATGGGTGCAGCATTCTTCGGCGCTTTTGCCGTTCCATTTATCTATAAGAACTGGCTCGGCGAAGCTTAAAGCTAATGTCTTTCTTCCTATTTATTGTCAACTCGCTTCTACTTGCACTCGCAATGATTAACTTTGCAACGATTCGACGTACGGGTCAAAGTAAGAAATTAGATGCCAAAGTCACTGTTTTACTCCCAGTACGAAATGAAGCCGAGAATATCGAACGAATCTTGCGCGAACTCAATAGTCAAATCAATCTACCCAATTTAAAAGTTGTCGTAATTGATGATAACTCTGAAGATGAAACTCTTAGACTTATCAAAACCAATCTCTCGGATCAAATCTCAGTAATCAGCGCTCCCCCGCTACCAAGTGGTTGGATTGGTAAGGTCGGCGCTCTGCAAGCTGGGTATCGCCATATCGAGGCAGACTTACCAGAAATAGTTATCTCGATCGACGCCGATGTGCACTTTGAGCCTGATGCTATTTCAAGAGCGGTAAATACTCTCTTAGAAACCGAATTGGATTTCATCTCTCCATACCCACGACAGATTGCAATCACATGGGGTGAACGCCTCATTCAACCTCTACTGCAATGGTCTTGGATGAGCACCGTTCTATTGCGTGGCGCTGAAAGAATCCCCATGAAATCAACGGTAATTTGTAATGGACAATTTCTCGTGATGCGCGGAACTTCACTCCAGAATATTGGTGGGTTCGAGAGTGTTTCAAAGAAAGTTCTCGACGATATCGAACTCGGACGTTCGTTCGTAAATGCTGGGTATAGAGGGACTGTTATGAGTGGTTCCGATATCTCATCAACACGTATGTATAAGGGTTTCGATGAAATCCGTGCCGGCTATGGAAAATCTCTCCATCTGGCATTTGGATCCATCTTTGGCGCAGTCATCGCTGCGCTCTTTGTCGGATTAACTGCACTCCTGTCTCTCATTTATGCAATCGATGGAGATCTTCTTGCCATAGCGGCGTTACTCGCAATTATCGGCACGAGAGTTGTCAGCGCTGCATCATCGGGTACTCGGATACGTGATGCCCTGCTACATCCAATTTCGGCACTGCTCTTCATTTATCTGCTTTACTTCTCATGGCGTAATCGCGGAAAGACGCAATGGAAGGGGCGCACCTTATGACCGGCCAAGTCGGCAAAGTTAAAGAGCCTAAGAACATTGTTGTCATTGGTGCTGGTATTGGTGGTATGTGTACCGCCGCTCGACTTGCTCGCGCCGGTCATCACGTCTCTATCTACGAGGCTTCAGATCGTCCTGGCGGAAAATGTCGCACCGAATGGATTGGTCGTTACGCATTTGATACTGGACCATCACTTTTAACAATTCCTGCCGTCTATCGTGATTTCTTCCAGCGCACTGGTAAACAGATGGGGCAGGTACTCGAGTTAGAAGCGGTCGACCCTTCGTTTGATTACCGTTTCCATGATGGAAAATCACTTCAATTTACCAACCTCTCCCGAAAAGCCACCCTTGAATCCATTACTCGCGCATTTGGTGAAGAAGCCGCAACTCAATGGGATGCAGTCCTCAATCGCGCCGAGCGAATGTGGGATGTTTCGCGTGAGCCTTTCGTGGAGTCAGAACTCAAGAGCCCACTCTCGCTATTGAAGCGCCCTCACATTCTTCGCGACCTTCGAATCATCGCCCCACGTGCAACTCTCCGAGATTTCGGGCTGAAGAATCCATACCTTGCAAAAATCATGGACCGTTATGCCACGTATAGCGGTTCTGATCCACGTAAAGCGCCAGCAGTCCTTTCGACAATCGCCTTTATTGAGGAAGCCTTCGGTGCTTGGCATATCAAGGGAGGAATCGGAACTCTCTCAACCCATATCGCGCAGCGTTGTGAGCAAGTTGGCGTAAAGATCTTTCTTGATACACCCATCTCGACTATCAATCTCAAAGGCAATAAAGTCACAGGCATTACTCTTGCAAACGGTGAAGATGTAGAAGCAGATATTGTCGTTTCCAATGCCGATGCTGGAATTACCTACAATAAATTAATTACCAAGCCAACCTGGAAGGTAAAGAGAGTCCGCAAAGAACTCTCCAAACTTGAGCCTTCACTGGCCGGATTCTCGCTCTTGCTTGGACTTCGCCCAAGTGATCACGCTGATTTATCGCACCACACAATTCTCTTTCCAGATGATTACGATGCCGAATTTGAAGCTATCTTCACCACAAAGACACCGGTTGAAAAACCTACAATCTACATCTGTGCGCCAAAAGATGAGTCAATGGTCAAGAGTGAGGGTCATAAGGCCCTCTTTGTCCTGGTTAATGCGCCACGTCACAGCGAGAACCCTGCAGAAGGTTTTGATTGGAGCGATCATGTCTTCGTTCAAAAGTATGCAAATATCATCATCGACCAAATTGAATCTCAAGGAATATCAATCAGAGATCGCTTGGATTTACTGGAAGTTCGCACCCCGCTTGATTTGCAGAACACGGTGAGCGCACCTGGCGGATCAATCTATGGAACATCAAGTAATGGGCCGCGTGCAGCATTTTTACGGGCTAAGAACAGGTCGCCTATTAAGAATCTCTATCTTGTGGGTGGTTCAGCGCATCCTGGCGGTGGACTGCCATTAGTGGGCTTAAGTGCAGAGATTGTTGCTAACGCAATACTGAACGAGCCATCCGCATCACAATCAGCACACTGATTGCTTGTAAAACGGTAAAGCCGATAGCCACCGGTGTGGCCAATTCATAACCAAGCCAGAATAGAACTGTGACCGCAACAACGAAGATTGCTCTCACAGGTCGCTCTGTTGGGGTAACCACGCCAATCTCGGAATATCCAAGGGAGGCCAAGCGAGCACGTGCATACTCTTGCGTTGCACTGAGTACCCAAATTGCGATCGCCCATCGAACGGGTACGCCAACAAAACTTGCTCCCATCAGCCAAAATGCTTCTGAGATGCGATCTGCAATCGAGTCGTAGAGCTCGCCAAATTTACTTTCAAGTTCTCGATAGATTGCAAGAGATCCATCTACTCCATCACATATGAGCGAAAAGACAATCAAGGCGATGAGTTGACTTGTGTATGAAGTGAAATAGATTGCAACCGAAGCGAGAAGTCCGATGGTTGTTACGACATTGGGAGTAAATCTGAAGAATCCTAGAAACTTAGCGATGTAGTAAGAGATTCGAAGCCAACCTGCAATTACTCCCTGAATCTCAACGCCTCCGTGAAGCTCGCTCCAACGGCGATTGAATTCGAGCCGATTCATTGACGTGCAGCCTTAATGCGCTCAAATATTTCGCGGGTTGCTGTTGATGTGTTCATTGTGTAGAAGTGGATTCCTGGCGCTCCTGCATCGAGCAGTTTTTGGGATAAATCCGTGGCAATGTCAACACCGAGTTTTCTGACATCTTCTGGATTGCTATCAACTTTTGCAAAAGCAGAGGCGATTTTTTCTGGAATTGGCACACCACTGAGTTCTGCCATTCGATTGAGCTGCTTTACATTCGTTACCGGCAAAACACCAGGAATAATTGGTAGCTGCGAACCGCGCGCAGCGAGTTCATCAACGAGTGCACTCCATTTTTCAGCTTCAAAGAAGAACTGAGTAGTGGCAAATGTTGCGCCACGACGTTCTTTCTCTAAGAGGACATCAATGTCGCGATTGAAATCATCTGAAGAAGCCGGATGGCCATCTGGGAAGGCTGCAACACCGACGGTGAATCCACCGACTTCGGCAGCGAGTGAGACCAATTGATCTGCATGATCAAACCCACCAGGTGTTGTCTCCCAAGGAGCGCGTGGTCCTCCCACGGGATCTCCACGCAGAGCTAAAATATTTTGGATCCCCGCATCCCGATATTTACCAAGAATGTCAATGAGTTCATCTTTAGTTGAACCAACGCAGGTGAGATGAGCAACGGTCGGAATCTTTGTATGGTTGATGATCTCTGATGTGATTCGGATGGTGCGATCTCGCGTAGAACCCCCTGCGCCGTAGGTCACAGAGATGAAATCTGGCGCGATGGATTCAAGGCTCTCAATTGCCGACCAGAGCTTTGCTTCACCTTCGGCATCCTTAGGCGGGAAGAATTCGAATGAGAAAGTCGGGCGGCCACTCGCCCACTGGTTCGTCATGCGCATCTCCATAGACTCAGGGTACCGTTCTCGCGTGGTTACCGAGGTCAAAACAACGATTGATGCCGTCCGTGCAGAGATCCGCAATGAATTAGCGGATTACCTGGCAGGGCAACGCACTTATCTCACATCAATTGCCTCAGAGCTCGTGCCTGTCTGCGATGCACTCGATGAGTTCTTGCTCGATGGCGGCAAAAGATTGCGTCCACTCTTTGCATATGCAGGGTTGATTGCATCTGGTGCGAAGTCAACGCCAGAAATCATTCGCGCAATCTCTAGCCTCGAACTTCTGCAAGCATGCGCCCTTATCCATGATGACCTTATGGATCGCTCAGATACTCGACGTGGCAAACCCGCCATCCACCGCCACTTTGAGAATTTGCATCAATCGAGTGCTATGAATGGCCTTGCTTCACAATTTGGTGAAGCGGCAGCGGTATTGCTCGGTGACCTTGCACTTGTCTGGTCAGATCAGATGCTCAATACATCTGGAATATCAACAGAGTCGCTCTTAGCTGTGCATGTGATTCACGATGAGATGCGAGTTGAGCTTATGGCTGGACAGTATCTTGATGTCCGCGAAGCCGGCGAGAGCACCTACAGCGCAGAGCGTTCGCTTCGCATTGCCCGTTACAAATCAGGCAAATACACAATCGAACGTCCACTCCATATTGGTGCAGTAATTGGAAATCCAAATAAGAGCGAACATGGCGACCTGCTTGATGCACTTTCACGTTACGGACTCCCGCTCGGAGAGGCATTCCAGCTTCGTGACGATCTCTTAGGAATCTTTGGAGACCCTGAAGTTACAGGTAAGCCAGCTGGCGATGACTTACGTGAAGGCAAGCGAACCGTCCTTATAGCAATGACTCTCGAGGCGTTGCAAGAGCAAGATCGCAATGAACTTCTTGCTCACCTAGGTCAGCCAAACATTGAACCTGCAAAGATTGAAGAACTGCGTACTCTTATCAAGAACTCTGGCGCGGTGGATAAAGTTGAAAGTCTGATTGAAAAACTAACCAACGATTCACTAACAGCAATTGAAGACCCTGCTATACATCCATCATCGAGAGAATTTCTCAGATATATCGCGCTAAGCGCAGTTAAACGGAGTGCCTAAATGGTTGCACGCATCAAAGGTCCATCACAGAAAGTCGTTGTCGTCGGAGCCGGTCTCGCTGGCCTGAGCGCTGCGCTACGTCTAGCTGGAGCCGGACGCGAGGTAACTGTGATCGAACGTGAATCAGTTCCTGGCGGACGTAATGGCTTGCTCAATAAAGATGGCTACGCCTTTGATACCGGACCAACGGTTCTTACGATGCCCTCATTAATTCAGGATGCATTCTCTGCAGTAGGTGAAGATATGAAGGATTGGCTTGAACTTATGCCGGTCTCACCTCTCTATCGCGCTTTCTACGCAGATGGTTCTCAGATCGATGTCCATGCAGATACCGCTGCCATGGAGCAAGAGATTCGCGAAAAAGTCTCAGCGACAGAGGCTGCTGGATATCGCGAGTACGTAGACTTTGTGACAAAGTTGTACAAGTACGAAATGAACGACTTCATTGATCGCAATATTGATTCACCTTTCAACTTACTTACGCCCAATCTTGCTCGTTTGATTGCAATCGGTGGTTTTAGACATCTTCAGCCAAAGGTCAATCAATTCCTGAAAGACCCTCGTCTTCAGAAGGTCTACTCATTCCAGGCTATGTACGCTGGCGTAAGTCCACAACAAGCTCTTGCAATCTATGCCGTTATTGCTTACATGGATTCAGTTAATGGCGTCTTCTTCCCTAAGGGTGGAATGCACGCGGTTCCACGAGCGCTTGCCGCAGCGGCAGAGAAGCACGGCGTAAAGTTTGTCTATAGCTCTTCAGTCACCTCGTTGGAAAAGCAAGGATCACGTGTAACTGCTGCCATCACCGATAAGGGTGAGCGCTACGAATGCGATGCCATCGTGATGAATCCAGATCTTCCCGTGGTCTGGAAAGAGTTGCTTGGCAAGGAACCGCTCTCAATTAAGCGATTGAAATATTCGCCATCATGCGCAACATTGCTCGTTGGCTCTTCAAAGCATTACGACCATATTGCCCACCACAATATTCACTTTGGTGAATCATGGGATGGCGTCTTCGATGAATTAATTAAGAAGAAGACTCTGATGACCGATCCATCTGTGCTTGTGACGGTTCCATCGCATGATGACAAGTCACTAGCGCCAGCAGGAAAAGAGTCGTACTACGTACTATTCCCAACGCCTAACCTTGATGCAGATATCGATTGGACTAAGGAAAAATCACGCTACCGCGACGAGATGATCCGCGTTCTTGAAGCCCGTGGATATGAGGGCTTTGGCGATGCTATTGAGACCGAGCATATGACTACACCTCTCGATTGGCAGGCACAGGGCATGGAGCGCGGTGCGCCATTTGCAAGCGCACATACCTTCTTCCAAACTGGACCATTCCGTCCTCGCAATATTGCGGCCGGTTTCGACAATGTTGTCTTTGCGGGAAGCGGTACGCAACCAGGCGTTGGCGTACCAATGGTTCTCATCTCAGGTCGTTTAGCAGCAGAGCGCATTGTGGGACCTGTTAAGTAAATGTCTGATTTGCTCACGCAATCCTATGAAGAGTGCAAACGACTTAATGCACTCCATGGAAAGACGTATTACTTGGCAACGCTCTTGCTTCCCGCAAAGAAGCGTCCACCTGTTCATGCGCTCTACGGTTTTGCTCGATACGCCGATGAGATTGTTGATGATCTAGCATCGACACTCACCGAAGAAGAGAAAGCCCGTGAACTTCGCAATTGGGGCTCACAAGTAATTAGCGACCTTCGTAACGGTACGAGCGATGACCTGATTGGTAGGGCTCTGGTAGATACTGTTTCGCGTTACTCGATTCCACTTGATTACTTCGAAGCTTTTATGAAATCAATGGAGATGGATTTAACCGTCACTCGCTATAACAACTACGAAGAGCTCATGACTTACGTTTATGGATCTGCGGTAGTGATTGGTCTTGAAATGCTTCCAATCCTGGGATATAGCGACCCTCGCGCAATTGAGGCAGCTACTGCCCTAGGAACCGCTTTTCAATTAGCAAATTTCATTCGTGACATCGATGAAGATATCGATCGAGGTCGCATTTATATGCCCCTTGATGAACTTCAGCGGTTCGGTGTCTCTGAAGCGATGCTGCTCAACCGAAAATTGACTCCTGAGATAGTCGAAGCAATTAAGTTTCAGATTGCTCGCGTGAGAGAGCTACAAGGTATCGCTGACGCCGGCATCAAGTATCTCGATCCAATTTCACGTCCATGTATTCGTGCCGCCAGCGAGTTGTACTGTGGCATCGTCGATGAAATTGAAGCCAATGGATATGACGTCTTTACCAAGCGCGCTACAACCTCAAAATGGCGACGTATTCGCGTTGCCGGAATCGCCTTTATTCAGACACTTTTTCTCCGCTTGCGCTAAAGTTTCAACTACGGGAGCCAGAGTGGCTGAGAGGAACTCAACTTGAGTTCGACCGTTTGACCAGTTCGGTAATGCGAACTGAGAATGTAGGTCTACTTATGACATCAATTTTCTTTACTCTCTGGGGCTATGAAGTCTCCTACCTTGAATTTGTGGCATCAATCGCCTCATTTATCGGCGTGGGACTTGGCATCACCGGAAAGAGAATCACTTGGCCTTGGTGGGGTTTAAGTAGCGCCCTCTATCTCGTTCTCTTCTTGCAATGGGATCTATTGGCAAGTGCTCTGCTTCAGATTATTTTCATCGTCGCCGCCATTATGGGTTGGTTCGGCTGGGAGGCAAGTGGCGCAAAACCGGGGCCTTTCTCAAATAAGCATCGAATCTGTACCGCAATTGCGATTATCGTGGCGACTCTCATTTTTGCGCCCCTCTTAACAAGTATCGGTGCAGTTGCGGCATATCCCGATGCAATCTTGCTCTTTGGCAGTTTGGCTGCGCAGTTATTGATGGTTTATGAGAAATACGACAGCTGGCCATTGTGGCTCGTAGTTGACCTTGGATATGTAGCACTTTATGCATCACAAGGCCTGCTCTTCACAACTGTGCTCTATATTGCATTTACGATCATGGCCGCTGCGGGATGGAGAAGTTGGTATGCAACTCATCGACGCACTCTTCGATCTATGTAAATCGAGTAAACGACCAATCATCGCAATAGATGGTCCGGCCGGTGCAGGTAAGACAACTCTCGCCGAACATCTCAGCGCCGCCCTTTCGCTCAAATACAAGGTCCATATTGTTCACATGGATGACCTCTACAACGGTTGGCAGAACGCCTTTGATCACCATCTCACCGAATCACTCACTTCTCTAGCTCAAGCCCATAAGTCAGAGAAGAAAATTTCTCTCTCTCGTTTTGACTGGCATCGCCATGAATATATGGCAGCAGCTGAAGTACCACCCGCCGACCTACTCATTCTGGAGGGAGTGGGCTCATCGCAATCGGCAATCAGAGAGCATCTGACCGCTTCAATATGGATTGAGATAGATCGCAGCCAAGGTGTAGAACGTGTTTTACAACGAGATGGCGCGGCTATAAGC
>JBFYOW010000006.1:0-31268 GCA_041303595.1 Actinomycetes bacterium | reverse complement strand
GTTCTAGTTATCTGAACCGCCTGTTGTCTTCTGAATCTGCATCAAGAACTCAACGTTGGACTTAGTGCCCTTCATCTTCTCAAGCAAGAGTTCAAGCGCTGCCTGTGGCTCGAGCGCGTGAAGTACGCGACGAAGCTTCCAGACAATGTTGAGTTCTTCTGAGCCCATAAGGATTTCTTCCTTACGAGTTGAAGATGAAACAACGTTAACTGCAGGGAAGATGCGCTTATCTGCAAGGCGACGATCAAGGATGAGTTCCATATTTCCGGTTCCCTTGAACTCTTCGAAGATAACTTCATCCATACGTGAACCAGTCTCGATCAGAGCTGTTGCAAGAATCGTGAGCGATCCGCCATCTTCAATATTACGAGCAGCACCGAAGAACTTCTTTGGTGGATAGAGAGCTGCTGAATCAACACCACCAGACAAGATACGACCTGATGCAGGTGCTGCAATGTTGTATGCACGACCAAGGCGAGTAATTGAGTCAAGGAGAACGACTACATCGTGACCGAGTTCAACCAAACGCTTTGCGCGCTCGATTGCAAGCTCTGCAATCATGGTGTGATCCTCTGCTGGGCGATCGAATGTTGAAGCGATGACTTCACCCTTTACCGAGCGAGTCATATCGGTAACTTCTTCTGGACGCTCATCGACGAGGACAACCATCAAGTGAACTTCTGGATTGTTAACTGTGATCGCGTTAGCAATTGCTTGCAAGACCATTGTCTTACCAGCCTTTGGTGGCGCAACGATAAGTCCGCGCTGGCCCTTACCGATTGGCGCAATCAAATCGATAACGCGAGTAGTAAGAATATTTGGTTCTGTCTCAAGGCGAAGACGCTCTTGTGGGTACAAAGGAGTCAGCTTGCCGAATTCAACGCGAGCTTTTGCTTCTTCAACTGGAACACCGTTTACGGTCTCGAGAGTGATCAGCGGGTTGTACTTCTGCTTCTGCTCACCTTCGCGTGCCTGGCGAACCTGGCCTGTGACGACATCGCCCTTACGAAGACCGTACTTGCGAACCTGGCCTTGTGAAACATAAACATCGTTAGGACCTGGAAGGTAGCCAGCGGTACGAATAAATGAGTAGTTCTCGAGGATATCTACGAGACCTCCGACCGGAACCAAAACATCATCTTCACCAATTACCGGCTCGCGCTCTTCGCGGCCACCGCGGTCGTTGCGGTTACGGTCGCGGCCGTTGCGATCACGGTTGCGATCACGACGGTTACGGTTGCGATCACCGCGGTCATGGCGATCTCCGCGGTCTCCACGATTATCAGATGAGTTATCTGAAGAATTATCGTCATCATTCGAGTTATCTTCTGATGAACCTTCTGAATCTTCAGCGTCGTCAGACTTCTTATTGTTATTGCGCTTTGCATTGCGCGCTTCACGGCGAGCTTCACGCTCTGCCTTTGCTGCCTCACGGTTTGCCGCCTGTAGATCACCGATTGCAGTGACGAGGGCATCCTTCTTGAGCTTTGCTGCGCCTTCAATACCGAGTTGGGAGGCAACTTCCTTAAGCTTTGGAAGTGTCATTGCAGCGAGTTCTGTTGTTGTCATTGATTTCTTTTCTTGAGTGTCTCACTACATGCGTAGTAAGAGATTGTGGTTTTAATTGATTCTGCTTTATAACTGTGATTTTTATCAGTGAATTCGCCTCGAGTGAAACCGGCGGAACTGATAGGTGAAACTATAGCAGCACGGCTCCGCGGGAGGCAATTTCAAGCGGCGTAGCCTCAAAAGCCTTACCGCCAGCCAACTTTAGCTCTTCAACTTCGCGCTGATCCGCGGTGTGGAGGGCGAGCACAGTTGGGCCTGCGCCAGAGATAAAGGCAGCAACTCCAGCGCCGCGCAACTTCTGAACTAGCGCAAAAGATTCAGGCATTGCATCTGCGCGATAAGACTGATGTAAGAAATCTTCGGTTGCAGTGAAGAGAAGATCTGGGCGCGATGTCAGAGCATGGCTCATCAGTGATGCATTGCGAGAATTGGCAACTGCATCTGCAAATGGAATCGACTCCGGCAACATCTTGCGAGCCTTTGAGGTAGGAACTGCCTTTGATGGAATGTACGCAATCGCTTGAATACGTGGATCCACATTGAGATGAACGCAGTGGGCAGATGATTTATGTTTCTCAACTTCAAACCAAGAGATAGTCGCACCGCCAAAGAGCGCCGCCGAAACGTTGTCGGGATGGCCTTCCATATCTGTTGCAAGTGAAAGCAATTGGATATCACTCATATGGTCTTCGCCATTTAATACCAACGCACGGGCAAGAACAAGCCCACCAATGATTGCACTGGCGGACGAACCTAAGCCTCGGCCATGTGGATTCACATTGAGTGCTCTCACTGCCAGCCCTTTAGGACGGCCACCTAGATAGTCAAAACCTTTATGCATCGCCTTTACGAGTAAGTTCTTGTCGGTACGTGGAACTTCATCAGCTCCTTCGCCGGTCACATCAATATCAAGAACAACATCATCTAAAACTTGAGCGACATAACGATCGTGCATTGAGAGCGCCAGGCCAAAGGCATCAAAACCAGGGCCGAGATTTGCAGATGAAGCTGGAACCTGCACCTGCATCGGCTTTGCTTTAAATGTTGGCTTGCTCATTATTTACGCCTTGCTCAAACCGAGCGCAGCAGCAGCAGCTTCAGCGCTGACCGGAACGCTTACTGGATCTTTAGCTCCCTCGAGAGCCCAAGGAATATCTTTCAGGCCATTTCCGGTACAGGTAATAACAATCTTCTTTCCCTGCGGGAGTTTGCCAGCCGCCTTGTACTTAATGAGGCCAGCAAGACCTGCAGCAGAAGATGGCTCGCAGAAAATACCTTCTTGGGAAGAGAGGATTCGGTATGCAGCCAAAATCTCTTCATCAGTAACAGAATCAATCAACCCTGCAGATTCATCGCGAGCCGCAATCGCTTGGTTCCAAGAAGCAGGCTTTCCGATACGAATTGCAGTAGCGATTGTCTCTGGATTATCAACTGGATGACCGAGCACGAGTGGTGCCGATCCTGCAGCTTGGAATCCCCACATCGCTGGCTTCCTCTTTGAAAGTCCATCAGAGTAATACTCGTTATAGCCCTTCCAATAAGCAGTGATATTTCCCGCGTTACCAACTGGCAGAGTATGAATATCTGGCGCATCGCCAAGGAGATCGACAACTTCAAATGCTGCTGTCTTCTGTCCTTCGATGCGATATGGATTGATTGAGTTAACGAGTGAGACTGGATATTTTTCAGAGAGTTCGCGCGCGAGAACTAAGCAATCATCGAAGTTGCCTTGAACCTGCAAAAGTGTTGCACCGTGTGCAACTGCTTGCGCAAGCTTTCCCATCGCAATCTTGCCCTCAGGGATAAGTACCGCTGGAACCATTCCTGCTTTTACGGCATAGGCCGCAGCAGAGGCAGATGTATTTCCAGTTGATGCACAGATAACTGCCTTGGCGCCATCTTCTGCAGCTTTAGAGATCGCCATTGTCATTCCACGATCTTTAAACGAACCTGTTGGGTTAACGCCTTCAAACTTTACCCAGACTTCATTGCCCAGCATCTCAGAGAGATTGCATGCGTAGATAAGAGGTGTTCCACCTTCGCGAAGTGAAACGACTGGAGTCTTAGCGCTGACAGGTAGACGATGGCGATACTCCTCAATGACTCCAAGCCATTGATGCGCGCCTTCCTTCTTCTTAAAGAAACTCATTACGCACTCGCTCCCTCTACCCGGATTACGCTTGAAACGTTGCTGACAATATCCATCTTCTTCAAAGCATCTACCGTCGCCTTTAGTTCACCTTCAGTTGCAAGGTGGGTGACGATGATGAGCTCTGCATCAGCGTCGCGACCGTTCTGATCAACGGTTTGAATTGAGACACCTTGATTTGCGAATACTTGGGCGATAGCTGCCAAAACACCTGATTTATCCTGCACTTCAAGGCGAATCAAGAACTTTGTCTTTGTGGTCTCAATCGGTGCGATGTCGCGATCTGCATAGTCAGTCTCGCGCTGACCAACAGCATTGTGCGCGATGTGACGTGACACTGCCAATACATCTCCGAGAATCGCGGAGGCAGTTGGGGCTCCACCTGCGCCTCGGCCGTAGAACATCAAAGGCCCAGCAGATTCAGCTTCCACAAAGACAGCGTTGAAAGCATCGCGAACTGATGCTAGTGGATGCGCCTTCTCAAGCATCACCGGGTGAACGCGAACCGAAATCTCATCTTTAGGAGTTAACTCTGCAATGGCGAGTAACTTAATTACATAACCGAGTTCTTTCGCGAGCTTGACATCTTCAAGTGTGATTTTTGAAATGCCCTCACGATAAACATCGGAGACTGTTACTCGAGTGTGAAAAGCAAGACCAGAGAGAATGGCAGCTTTAGCGGCAGCATCGAAACCTTCTATATCTGCAGTCGGGTCTGCCTCTGCATAACCAAGATCTTGTGCCTCTTTCAGGGCCACAGCGAACTCTTTATCTTCTTCGTGCATTTTTGTCAGAATGTAATTAGTTGTGCCGTTGACTATTCCCATTACGCGAATGACAAAGTCGCCTACGAGTGAGTCACGAAGTGGTCTAATGATTGGGATCGCACCGGCAACTGATGCCTCATAATAAATATCTTCACCTTGTGCGTAGGCAGCTGTAAAGAGTTCGGCACCATGGCTTGCAAGCAACGCCTTGTTGGCAGTGACGATTGATTTGCGGTTTTTAATTGCAAGGTGAGCGAGTTCGTTGGCAGGTTCGATTCCGCCCATTACTTCTACGATCAGGTCAATCTCTGGATCGTTAACGATAGAAAATGGATCAGTCGTGAAGAGCGCTGGGTTGATGCCTGGGTAATCCTTGATTGTGCGCACTGCAATACGAGCGAGCTCAATCTTTACTCCGGCACGGGTAGAAAGCTCTTCAGTGTCAGCTAGAAGTAGCCGGGCTACCTCGCTGCCGACGACGCCACAGCCAAGCATGCCAATTCGTACTGGTTTATCTGCTCGGGTCATGAGGGCGATTCTTTCACATCTTGGCTACATCGAGAGCGAGCAAATCAGCCTCGGTCTCGCGGCGCACGATTACACGTGCCTTTCCATCAATAACAGCTACAACAGGCGGGCGAGGTACATGGTTGTAATTGCTCGCCATTGATCGTCCATATGCACCTGTCGCTGGTGTTGCAATTAAGTCTCCTGGCATCACATCAGATGGAAGTTGAATATCTCGAATAATGATGTCGCCAGTCTCGCAATGTTTGCCAACGAGGCGAGAGAGGGCAGTGGGTGCAGTCGATGCGCGCTGAGCGATTACTGCCGAATATTCTGCATCGTATAGAGCGGTACGAGCGTTATCGCTCATGCCACCATCGACAGAAATATATTTACGGATAGAACCATCCTCAAGAACAACATCTTTAACAGTTCCAACTTCGTAAAGAGTGAACATGGTTGGGCCCACAATATTGCGCCCTGGTTCTATCGAAATCAGCGGGAGTTGTAATGAGTATTTTGCACATGCTTCGCGTGTAGCTTTTCCGATGATTGGTAGAACATCAGATGGTTCAACCGTTTCTTCGCCTTCAAGATAAGCAATGCCATAACCGCCACCGAGATCAAGTTCTGGAAGTTCGGTGCCAAATGCATCACGGTACTTCGCCATAAATCCAAGTAAGCGGTCAGCTGCAATCTCAAAAGCCTCGGTACCGAATATCTGTGAACCGATATGGCAGTGGACGCCACGCAGTTCGAGTTCTGGATACTCTCTAATCTTTTCAACTGCTGCCCAGGCAGCACCTGATGAAATAGAGAAACCAAATTTCACATCTTCATGAGCGGTCGAGATTGATTCGTGGGTGTGGGCCTGGATTCCTGGTGTGAGACGAATCAAAACTGCCTGACGCTTACCGTGCCTGCGCGCCGCGTCTGCAACTCGATCAATTTCATAGAGTGAGTCCATCACTATTGAATTGACTCCGATAGATACCGCGCGATCAATTTCTAACTGAGATTTATTGTTTCCATGAAGTTCAATCTTTGATGGTTCGACTCCACCAGCGATAGCAACTGCGAGCTCTCCCCCGGTAGCTACGTCGATTCCGATACCAATCTCTTTAATCCAATGCGCTAAAGCAGTACAGGTAAATGCCTTTGACGCGTAGAAGACATGGCCTGCGCTTTCGCCGAACTCAGCCTTTAGCCCATCGCGCCATGAAATTGCTCGTGATCGAAATGCTGCCTCATCGATAAAGAATGTTGGCGTTCCAAAATCTTTTGCTAATTGTGAAGCAGAGATTCCGGAGAGGTTTAACTCGCCATCGGGAAAAGATGCATTTGCAGACCAGATACTCATTACATTCTCTCCGGTGCGCTAACGCCTAGTAGTTGTAAGCCATTTGCTATGACCTGCATCGTTGCGGCACAGAGATTTGCACGGGCTGAGTGAATTGCTGCTGCTGGTTCATCGCCAAGTGGGAGAACTCGACAATCGGCGTAGAAGCCGTGATAGACACCGGCAAGTTCCTCAAGATATCTAGCAACGCGGTGTGGTTCGCGGAGTTCAGCTGCACTTGCCACGATGCGTGGAAACTCTGCCAGAGTTCCTAGAAGTTGATTCTCGCGATCATGGGTTAGCTGTGATGCGTCAAAATTATCGAGCCCAGTCGGGATACCAAGTTCGGCAACGTTACGTAAGACCGCTGCGATTCGTGCATGGGCGTACTGCACGTAATAGACCGGATTTTCATTGGTATTGCTACGCAAGATGTCGATATCCATCACCATTGGAGTATCAACCGGATAGCGAATCAAGGTGTAGCGAGCCGCATCCACGCCAACTTTTTCAACAAGCTCTGCCAACGTGATGATGGTGCCAGCGCGCTTAGAGAGCTTAACCTCTTCGCCACCTTCCATAATTTTTACTAACTGGCCGATGAGGACATCGATGTTGTAATCAGGCTTATCACCGGCGCATGCTGCAACGGCACGGAGTCGGTGGATGTATCCGTGATGATCGGCGCCTAACATGTAAATACAGATATCAGCGCCACGTTCGCGCTTATTAATGTAGTAAGCAGTATCTGAAGCAAAGTAAGTCAGTTCGCTATTTTCTTTAATGAGCACGCGATCTTTATCATCACCAAAGTCAGTAGTGCGCAGCCAGACCGCGCCATCTTGTTCAAAGACATGCCCTTGCTCTCGCAACTTCTCCATACCGTGGTCAACAGCGCCTGATTCGTGGAGCGAACGCTCTGAGAACCAGACATCAAAATGTGTGTGGAAGGTTTCTAGCACGCTCTGCTGTTCTGCTAACTGAACTTTGTAGGCGGCTTCACGAAAATCTTCGCTCGAATTTATTCCGGGATTTTCGGCGACAACAATCTTTGCTAAATCTTTGATGTACTCGCCTTGATATCCATCTTCTGGAATTGGATTACCGAGCGCTGCGGCTTGCACTGATTGACCAAAGAGATCCATCTGTCGACCGCGGTCGTTGATATAAAACTCCTGAATAACTTTGGCGCCAGCTGCCTTAAGGACGCGACCTAGCGCA
Source organism: Actinomycetes bacterium (assembly GCA_041303595.1). Classification (GTDB taxonomy): domain Bacteria; phylum Actinomycetota; class Actinomycetes; order Nanopelagicales; family Nanopelagicaceae; genus Planktophila. The sequence goes on along the minus strand of JBFYOW010000006.1, from coordinate 23,716 downwards.
TCACCAACTGCCGCCCAACGTGTATGTCCAAGATGAAGTGGACCAGTTGGGTTGGCGCTAATAAATTCAAGGTTGATAGTGACTCCCTTGAGGGATTCACCGCTTCCATACTTTTCACCGCTAGTAAGAATTGTGCGAACAAGTTCTGCTTGGTTTGCGCGATTGAGTGTGATGTTGATAAATCCTGGTCCTGCAATATCGACTGCGGAAACTCCTGGAAGTTGCGCGATGGCAGCCTGTAGCAAAGTCGCGACTTCGCGTGGATTCTTGCCGGCAGCCTTAGCTAGCTGAAGTGCAATAGAGGTTGCGTAGTCTCCATGGTCGCGATTCTTAGGGCGTTCAAGAACTATCGACTCTGGTGCCTTTCCAGATAACTCTCCTGACTCGATGGCAGATGCAACGATGGCCTGAATTGCGGCCGATAGCCGATCTGCGAGTGAGGACATTTGGGTAGTTTACCTGTGTATGGGAGGCAGGAGCGTGCGATTTTGGGATGAGAGCGAGTAAGCCTTACTCTTTCCCCTGCACCGAAATGAAAAATCCACTGGTGTACGCGGGAGTGGTGAAATGGCAGACACGCCAGTCTTAGGAACTGGTGCTTCGGCGTGCGGGTTCAAGTCCCGCCTCCCGCACATAGAATTATTCTCATGGCAAAGCCATCACGCGCAAAGGTAAAGAAACTCCAATCGGAGGCGATGCGCGCTGCTGCGGCACGTAAAGCAGAGAAGGCCGCTTCTCGAATCGCCCAGATACATGGTGGAGAGGATCTTGATCCCTATGCAGATGTTGATGGAGTGTGGCGCGAGATTGGATTAGCTGCACCAGCGCGACGAGCCCTGATTGATGATGGTCTCTACAAAGTAAGTGATTTACGAAAAGTTTCTCTTGCCGCCCTGAAAGAGCTACATGGCATGGGACCAAATGCAATTCGCATTCTTGTGGCTGAGATGAAGAAGCAGGATATTAGTTTCCGGAATTGAGCTTGCGAAATTCCGCGAGTAATTAGGAATTAAACAACAAAGCTATAAACCAAAAGCACTGCGCCAATAACGGAAACAATGATTGCTGCTGCGCGAGTGTTTAGTAACTTCTTTCCTGGCTCCGTTAGTGCAACAAGTAGAAGTAGCGCACCAGGGATTACGAGAGCTAGGCTCTTTGAGAGATTTGAATCCGCACCAGTTTGATAACGCATATTGATTAAACCAACGGCAAGAGCGGCATAGGCACCCATGCGATAGTTGTTGATTCGGTGATTATTCATGGCTAAAGAGTAATAGCCAAGGGCGCCGATTTCTCGACACCCTTGGCTATTTACTTAATTATTTATTCAGTTATCTAATCATTAAAAATGATTAGTGGTCAGCAGCCATTCCTTCAGCATGTGACTTCATGCGTGCGATCTTAAGAATTGTAAGACCGAATACGCACTTCGCGAGGATATCTGCAGTTGTGTAACCAACCTGGATAGCTACGAATGAGTTTGCTGATGCATCGCCAACAATGTTGAAGATGTAAGCGATTGGGTATACACCCCATGTTGCGATAAGGAGAAGACGAAGACGCTTCACTGTATCTGCAACGCCAGCTGGCTGACGATCCAAGGACTTTGTGAGCTCCATGAATAGTACGTAGAGGATGTATAGGAATGGAATTGTTGAAAGGACACCATAGAGAACCTGTGTGTTCTGGTCTGATGAAATTTCACCTGGATAGCCAAGTGCGATCATTGCAGCTGAAGCTGGAACGAGACGCATGATCAATGACTTTGATACTTCCTTAGCAAGTGCCAATACAGCAATTACCTCAACAAGAAGTAGTGGAACAGTTAGAAGCCAGTCAACATAACGGTAAGCCTCGTTGAATGAACCCTTTTCGCCTGAGAGGTCGACCATGAATCCATCTGATGCTTCTCCGAATGAGTCAAAAATTCTCCAGTAGTGGTAGCCAGCAATGAATGTAACCATTGATGACATAACTAGAGCACTGCGGTACTTAGGTAGAACTCGTGACTGTGATACTAATGTGTAGACAGTAGTCGCGAGCATTGAAACCAAACCTAGTGAGAACATGTTATAAACAAGGTTCCACTGGTTGCTATTAAGTGTTACTGACATATCTCCTGAGCCTTTCCTGACTCTTCATCAGTGCGAATCGTTTGATCCGTAAGACCGAGAGGTCGCGGGTAAGCCCAGGGCATCCTTGACCTTCGATAAACGAAAGTGTGAACCTGTTGCGAGGGATTTGCACCTCTAAATGACCATTTTTAGGGTGAATTTTTATACCGAGCGGTAACTTTACGCTCAGAGTTAAAAGTTTTTTTACAGGATTTCGCTCAGTAAAACTTCAACTCGCGCCTTAATTTCATCTCTGATAACGCGGACCGGTTCAATTCCCTGACCTGCTGGATCTTCCAGCTTCCAATCCTCGTAACGCTTGCCTGGGTAATACGGGCAAGCATCACCGCAACCCATTGTGATCACTACATCAGATTGCTGGACTGCTTCCGGAGTCAGCACTTTAGGTTTTTGGTTTGCGATATCGATTCCAAGTTCTGCCATCGCCTCTACAGCGACTGGATTAATGGAATCCTTGGGCGCAGAGCCTGCTGAGAGCACTTCAACTCGATCTCCGCCTAGTTCGCGCATAAAACCTGCCGCCATCTGAGAACGTCCAGCGTTATGGACGCATACGAACATGATGGTTTTCTTTTCGCTCATTATTTCTTCGCTTTCTTATTGAGGCTGAGAAAGAGTAGGTACCCAAGGGCGCCACCGAAAATCTGAAATGGGATAAAAGTCGCGGCAGAATGTGGAGCTATTCCAGCGAATGTATCTGAAAAAGTTCTACCTATAGCAATAGCGGGATTTGCGAAAGATGTTGAAGAGGTAAAGAAATATGCTGCAAATATCCAACTGGCAACCCCAATTGCAACATATCGACCTAGTTCAATATTGGAAAGTTGATAAATTACAAATACCAATCCAGCTGTAGCAATTACCTCGCTGATGAGTAGATGGCCCCCATCGCGGTTCTTGTTAGACATATCAATCGCTGGGTGCTGAAAGAGAATATTTGCAACAATCGTTCCGGTAATTGCCCCAATGGTCTGAAAGAATACAAAACTTGCGGCAGTCGCTGGTGAAATCTCCTTACGGAAAAGTGATATTCCGCTAACAACTGGATTGAAATGAGCTCCGCTAATGGGAGCGAGTAATGTGATCAATAGCCATAATGCAGCGCCAGTGGCTGCAGCATTAATCAATAATTGAACCCCTACATCCTTCGTGAGGTTCTGCGCCATGGTGCCAGAACCCACAACAACCAACGCTAAAGTCGCTGTGCCCACATATTCGGATAAGTGCTTCTGCATAGGTGAAGATTAAGTGCCATAGATGAATAAACGGTAACAATTGGATGACTTCATTAAGTACTCTTACGCAATGCGCGAGCAACTGAAGAATCTGCATAGCCATGAGGGCTTCACAATGCTTGCTTCGGCCCGCTTTATCTCCAACGTCGGAAATGGAATATCGCCAATTGCCCTCGCCTACGGAGTGTTAAGTATCCCAGGTGCCGATGGCGGAGATTTGAGTTTGGTGATGGCAGCGCGCTACTTCCCTCTCATTGCCTTTATGTTATTCGGAGGGGTATTCGCAGATCGCTTTCAACGAAATCGAATTGTTGGCGCGGTCGACATTATCGGCAGCTTTACTGGAGCAATCACTGCAATCTCATTTATCGGTGGTTTTCCATATCTATGGATTTTGGTAGTAATGGGAGTGCTCTTTGGAATTCTCAATGCGCTCTGGTGGCCCGCAATGTCTGGGGTACTCACTGAACTCGTTCCAAAAGAACGGCTACAAGAAGGTAATGCCGTAATTGGATTGGTAAGTAATCTTGGATTCATCTTTGGAACGCTGACAGGTGGAATCCTGGTGGCCGCATTTAATCCAGGCTGGGCTTTGTTAATTGATGCAATTACATTCTTTATTGCTGGAGTAATTGTCTGGAATCTCAAGCTCGAGGGTAAGAGCCGTGTTGAAAGTCCAGGGATCTTTCATGATCTCAAAGTTGGTTGGCGCGAGTTCATCTCTCATTCATGGGTCATCGCGATGGTTCTCTCTTTTACCTTTATCAATATGTCATTTGAATCTATGTTGCAGGTGCTAGGACCACTTAATTTCAGTGACCCTGAGACAGGTCCTCGTTACTGGTCGCTCAATCTCGCTGGAATGACTGCGGGCATGATGATTGGTGGTCTCATTGTTTTGAAGATGAAATTTAAGCGACCGCTCTTTATCTCGATGATCCTGATTGCCATCTCCCCTATTTGGGATTTTTCGCTCGCCTTTGATTTCCCACTTCTTCTCTGTGTTATCTCTGCAATCTTCTCGGGACTAACAATTGAATTCTTTATGGTTACGTGGAATACATCTTTGCAGACCCATATTCCAGAAGAGTCTTACTCTCGAGTCAATGCATATGACGCACTCGGTTCTTTTGGTATCGCACCTATTGGAATCATCATTGCCGGCCCGCTTGCAAGCCATTTTGGAGTTAATACGATTTTATTCGCGACTGGCGCGCTAACATTTTTAGCAGCCTGCGCCTCGCTGATGGTTAAGTCGGTGCGAAACCTCTCTAACGCGTAGGCTCTAGCCATGAGCAATGAGTCAACGCCAGAGAACACTCCTATTGCTCCACCAAAACTCCGTGGATGGTTTCATCTCGGTGCAACTCCTGCGGTAATCATCGCTTCACTTGTTCTCTTTATCTTGAGTAAAGAATCTCTTAAGTTTGCAGTCGCGCTTTATTCAATTACCGCGATTATGCTCTTTAGCGTCTCTGCGATTTATCACCGTGTTCCATGGTCGCCAGCCAAGAAGAAGATGTGGCGCCGTTGGGACCATGCAAATATCAATTTGCTCATCGCCGGCTCTTACACTCCATTTGCAGTCGCCTTACTAGAGCCAAGCGATCGCAATATGCTGCTGGCAATTGTCTGGACCGGTGCGCTCTTTGGCGTTGCTATTCGCGTTTTCTGGATCGGTGCACCACGTTGGCTCTATGTCGCCAACTATCTAGTTCTCGGTTGGGTGGCAATCGTCTACACGCCACAGTTGTATGACCGCGGTGGCTTGTGGGTTTTAATTCCAATTCTGATTGGCGGACTGCTCTATTCAATAGGTGCCATCTTCTATGCCCTCAAGAAGCCCGGTCGTGCGGCAAAGTACTTTGGCTTCCACGAGCTCTTCCATATCTTCGTGCTCGCAGCGTGGATCAGCCAATACCTGGCTATCTGTTTCGCTATCTATCGTTCACGCTGAGCCGGGGGCGATTTTCTCACCCGTAGCGATGCCCTAATCTATGGGCATTGAACAAGGCCTTTTGGGTATCGGTAGCTAGAGGCCAAAATTGAGAGACACTGGGGATTATCAATGGCAGAGAAGAAGGACTTTCTCAACTGGGTGGGCTTCCGTGAGGAATCAGAGCGCACTCCAACTGGCAACCCTGTTGATCGCATCCGCGAACTCGAGTCACAGCTCAATGACCTGCGCTCTCGTCGTGACATCACATCTTTAAGTAAAGAAGAGTTTGAAATCCTCGCAACCGAAACTGCGATGATGATGATCAAATCAGCTCAAGCACGTGAAGCGAAAGCCCATGCATCCGCTGAGCGTTTGATTAATGAATCAACTCGAAATGCAAAGGATGTTCTAGAAGGCGCTGAGTCAAAAGCTCGCAGCATTCTCTCTGGCGCTGAAGCCCGAGGCCGCAAGTACATCTCTACCGCAGAAGCAGAAGCAACAGATCTCGTAAATGAAGCAGCACGTGAAGCAGAATCAATCATTGATACCAAGCGTCGTGAGGCTGCTGCTGTTGCATCAGCTGCTCGCCGCGAAGGTGAGCGCATCGTTGCTGATGCTGCAAATGAAGTTATCGAATATCGTCGCTGGCTTGCAGAAGTTATTGCAGAATCTGAGCGCCTCTACCGTGTTCAGTCACAAGCACTTGTTGCCGCAGAGCAAGCGATTGCCCAATCACGTCAACGCCTCGATGGAGCTTTCGCTCGCCTTGCAAATATGCAAGCTGTTGTTAATGACTCTCTTAATGAGGACGGCACTGTTCGCCGCAAAGAGCCAATGAAGGTAGAGAGCCGCCGTACTTCACCAGCGCTCGATGCCCCAAAGCGAACAGCTAAGAAGTCAACAACTAAGAAAACTTCTGCTAAGCGCAAGTAATCTCTATGGCTACCAAGCGCGGTATCCAATACATACCTGCAATCGATGGCCTTCGCGCCATCGCAGTAATCGCGGTGATCCTCTATCACTTAGGTTTCGATTGGATCCCCGGCGGTTTTCTCGGCGTAGATCTCTTCTTTGTAATCTCTGGTTACGTTATTACTCGCCTCTTACTCGATTCGATTGATCGAAGCGGTGGCTTAGACCTTAGGGCCTTCTATTTTGCGCGTCTGCGACGCTTGCTTCCAGCGCTGATATTTATGTTGGCTACCACTGCAATTGCAGTAGGAATCTGGGCGCCTGAAACTATTAAACGCTTGGTAATTGATACACCTTTTGCGCTCACTGGAACTATGAATTGGTGGCTAGTTGGGCGCGAGCTTGATTACTTTGAAGCAATTGGTAGACCATCTCTTCTGCAGCACACCTGGTCATTAGCGGTGGAAGCTCAGTTCTATCTGGTCTGGCCACTGATTCTCTTATTGATTCTCCGCTTTGCAGGTAAGAAAAGAATCTCACTTGTTGCGCTGATCATCGCTGCCTTCTCTGGAATCGCGCTCATGATCGTTTCTTTCTCGCTCGACTCAGCAAGTGGCTCGAGCGTTAGCCATATCTACTTCGGAACTGATACTCATAGCATCGGTTTATTTCTCGGTGCGGCTTTAGCCGTCAACTGGATTCCACAGAATTTCAAGAAGGAAGTAAACAAGAAGGCGCAAGACTTTATCGATGGTATTGGTGTCTTCGGATTCCTAGGGATTCTTGCCACATTTCTGCTGATAGATGAGAGCGATCCGACTTTATACAAAGTTGCATTTCCATTGGCAGGAATCTTCGGCGCAGCAATTGTTACCTCAATAGTCCACCCTGCCTCACGCTTTGCGCCAATCCTTCAGAACAAAGTCTTACTCTGGATTGGTGAGCGCTCATATGCAATCTACCTCTGGCATTGGGTTGTCTTCCAAGTCACGCGCCCCGACGTTGATCTTGCCGGAGAGTCCTGGGCGTTGCTTGCTCTTCGAATCTTGATTGTCTTTGCTCTCGCTGATATCTCGCTTCGCTACATCGAACTGCCGGTACGACGCGGTGTATTGAGTTATTGGATTAAAGGTTTGAAATATCGCACCTCTGCTGAGAAGAAACGACAAAAGATTCAATTCTCTACTATTGCAGCTCTGCTGGTTATCTCAATCTCTGCCATCACTTTTCGTGCTATTTCAATCGGTGATGTTCAACGTGCGAAGATTATTGAAGATATTGAAGCAGGTAGCGCAGTTACACCGGCTACCGCCACTGGTATCTGGCTCACCGGTGATTCAGTAATTCTTGGCATTAGAAATGAATTGGCGAAGAGCTTTGAGATTGGTCTGGTCAATGCGCGAGTTGGGCGCCAGGCACCTGAGCTACTCGAGGAGATCACTCGCGATCTGCCTTCTGCGCCAGATGGAGCCGTGGTACTCAATATGGGCAATAACAGCGCCTTACAAGAGGAAGAGGTAGTGGCAATTTTAGAGACCTTAAAGAGCAGTGAAAAGGTAGTTATTGTTAATACTGCAGTGCCACGTCCTTGGCGAGATGGAAATAACGAGATGATCCAGAGCCTTTCATCGCGCTATGCCAATGTCTCGGTGGTGGATTGGGCGAAGGTATCCGAGAACCATCCAGAGTATTTTGCACCGGATGGTGTCCACTTGGTTCCGACAGGTGTCGCTGTTTACGTTGCTGAGATCAGTCGCTATTTAGAATAATTAAAGTTCAGTTAACGAGAAGAGCCCCGACCAACTGGCCGGGGCTCTTCTCGTTAATGATTTCAGATTTATTCGTAAAGACCTGCGAAACCGAATGGTGTCGCGACTCCGAGTGATCCATCTGAGTAGATTGCTGATACACGGAATGATGTGTACTTTGAATCAGTTGTCTTTGAAAGTTCGAATGAGAGCTGAGTTGCTGGAATCTCAGAAACTTCCTGCCATGCTCCACCGTTAGGTGCGATCTCAACTTTGTAACCTGTTACATCTCCAGCTGGTGCACGCCATGAAAGAACGAGCACATCCTTTGTAGATGAATCCTTCCAGTTACCGATGAAGCGAGATGGCGCCTCACCAGTTGTAGCGGCTTCAGTTGTCTCTGTTGTTGCCTCTTCTGATGCAGACTCGGTTGGAGTTGCCTCTGGTGATGCTGTCTCAGTTACCGCAGGTGTTTCTGCAGTCTCAGACTCAGTTGATGATTGCTGCGAAGCAACAATTGCGACCAAAATTGCAACTCCGAGAAGAACAGCAACTAGAACGCTCTTAGAAGAACCTTGGCGTGGTGCAGCAGATGGCTTTGCAACAGCTGCGGCCTTAACAGGCGCTGCAGGAGTTGTAGACACATTGACGCGATCACGTGATGAAGCTGATGGAACTGGTGGGACAACAACTGAAGATGCAACTTTGCGCGCAGGAGCCTTCTTGGCAACCTTCTTCGCAGTTGTCTTCTTAGTAGCTGACTTCTTTACAACAGCCTTCTTGGCAACCTTCTTCGCAGGAGCCTTCTTCGCGACTGCCTTCTTGGCAACCTTCTTCGCAGTTGTCTTCTTAGCTACAGACTTCTTTGCGACTGCCTTCTTGGCAACCTTCTTCGCAGTTGTCTTCTTTGCTACAGACTTCTTTGCTACAGACTTCTTTGTGGCTGCCTTCTTGGCAACCGGCTTCTTCTTAACTGCCACGTTTATCTCCTCGGGTCGTATGGCTCTAGTTTAGCCTAGAGAATTCAGCGCGCTCATCACAACAGGTGCGATTGCGCGAAGGGCTTTTCCGCGATGGCTGACTGCATCCTTCTCATCAGAGCTCATCTGCGCACTAGAAATCTCTAACCCCTTAGGCTTAAAAATCGGGTCATAACCGAAACCATTCTCGCCGATAGGCGCAGTCAAGATAGTTCCGTAGAAGCGACCTTCTTCGCAGAACGTGCGGCCATCCGGCAGATAGAGCGCTGCAACGCAGATGAAGAAAGCCCCGCGCTCTGATTCGGGTCTTTCTTTTAACTGATCTAATACTTTTTCTAGGTTCGCTTGATCGTTTCCATGAGCCCCAGCCCAACGTGCTGAGTAAATTCCTGGGTCACCATTGAGTGCATCAACACAAAGGCCACTGTCATCTGCAATGGCAGGTAAGCCCGTCGCCTCGGACATCTCTCTCGCTTTGAGGAGAGCATTCTCCTCAAAGGTGCTTCCTGTCTCATCAACATCATGAAGATTAGGAAATTGATCAAGTCCTACGAGTTCAATTGCACCAGGTGCAACTGCATCTAATATTCTTCGAAATTCAACAATCTTTCCTTGATTGCGCGTAGCTAATAAAAGCTTATGGCTCACGCGTTGAGAGCCTTCTTCTGAAGCTCGGTCAGAGTGCGGGTACCGGCAACAGCGAGATCTAGAAGCGAATCGAGAAGTGCGCGATCAAATGGTGCACCCTCTGCTGTTCCTTGTACCTCAATGAATCGGCCATCTCCAGAACAGACAACATTCATATCTGTCTCAGCGCGAACATCTTCTTCATAACAAAGGTCGAGCATAGGAACGCCATCAATAATGCCAACGCTAATTGCAGCAACAGAATCTGCAAGTGGCTTGGCGCCAGCCTTCACATGGCCTTCACGTTGTGCCCAAGAGATTGCATCTGCCAGAGCAACATATGCTCCAGTAATTGCTGCGGTACGTGTTCCACCATCTGCTTGTAAGACATCGCAGTCAATCACAATTGTGTTCTCGCCAAGTTCTTTCATATCTACGATTCCGCGAAGTGAACGACCAATCAGACGTGAAATCTCTTGTGTGCGACCACCGAGTTTGCCCTTTACGGATTCACGATCAGAGCGAGTATGTGTAGCGCGCGGAAGCATTGAATACTCTGAAGTTACCCAACCTGTTCCTGAATCCTTCAACCAACGTGGAACTCCAGGAGTGAAGGATGCAACACAGAGCACACGAGTCTTTCCAAATTCAACTAGTACTGATCCTTCGGCGTGATCGAGCCAACCACGAGTGATCTTTACATCGCGAAGCTGGTCTACTGAGCGTCCGTCATTACGTGCCATTTTTTCCTCCGAAGTTGTTTGTGAAAATTAGAGATCTTGGTGCTGAACTGTTCCAACCTCAGGACCGAGGAATCTGCGGGCAAGAGTCTCAAACGCTTTCGCATCTCCAGTCGCCAAGAAACGATGCACCGGAGTTGGCGAATTTGCATCACGCAGGAGCGAGCCTTCAACGAGAACTCGATAGAGATCTTTTGCCGTTTCTTCTGCGCTAGAGACTAGCGAGACAGAGTTGCCCATGACATAAGAGATGACACCAGTAAGGAGCGGGTAGTGAGTACAGCCCAGAACCAGCGTGTCTACATCCGCTTCAATCATTGGGGCAAGATATTCGCGCGCTACTTGCGTAATTGCCGCACCTGAAGTCTCGCCTCGTTCAACGAATTCAACAAAACGAGGACATGCAGTTGAAGTAATTTGCAAATGTGGTGCGGCGGCGAATGCATCGAGATAGGCTTGAGAATCAATGGTGGCACGGGTACCAATCACTCCAACTTTGCCAGTTCGAGTTGCAGCAACGGCTCGACGCACGGCCGGCTGAATTACTTCAATAACTGGAATCGAATAACGCTCGCGAGCATCACGGAGCATGGCAGCACTTGCTGTGTTACATGCGATGACAAGTGCCTTCACGCCTTGCTCAACTAGAAAATCTAAAGTTTCAAGTGAAAAGTCTCGAACTTCGGCAAGTGAACGTGGGCCGTACGGTCCGCGCGCTGTGTCGCCGATGTAAAGAACTGATTCATTGGGCAACTGATCAAGAATTGCACGCGCCACAGTTAATCCGCCAACGCCAGAATCAAAGATTCCGATAGGTGCGTTGCTCATGTGCTAATAGTAGGTGAGATTAAGCCCAGAGCGTGCCGTCGAGCCCCTCTGTCGCTTCATCTACTTCGCTTCCATAGATTCCAGTAGAGAGGTATTTCCAGCCGCCATCGCAGACGATAAAGGCGATATCGGCATCACGGCCGTCGCGGATGGCTTCCTTGCCCATAGCAATTGCTGCATGCAGGATTGCACCGGTCGAGACGCCCGCAAAGATTCCCTCAACATGCAATAGCTCGCGTACTCGTTTTACTGAATCTTCTGCACCGACAGAGAAGCGTCGCGTTAATACAGAAGCATCATAAAGCTCTGGCACGAAACCTTCATCAATATTGCGTAATCCATATACAAGTTCACCGTAACGTGGCTCTGCTGCAATGATTTGAACATCTGGCTTATGTTCGCGTAGATAACGACCAGCGCCCATCAACGTTCCTGTTGTTCCAAGACCTGCAACAAAATGAGTAACGGTTGGGAGATCCTGCAAAATCTCAGGACCAGTTCCTTTGTAATGTGCAAGCGAGTTAGCCGGGTTTCCATATTGATATAGGAAGACATAATCTGGATTCGCAGCGGCTATCTCTTTTGCAACTCTGACAGCCTCATTTGAACCACCGGCAGCTGGAGAAGAAATTATCTCAGCTCCCCACATCTCGAGTAATTGACGGCGCTCTGGGCTGGTGTTCTCTGGCATTACACAGATTAATTTGTACCCACGAACTTTTGCTGCCATCGCAAGTGAGATTCCAGTGTTGCCACTTGTTGGTTCAAGAATTGTTGCACCTGGTTTTAGTAACCCGCTCTTCTCTGCTTCATCAACCATCGATATTGCAGTGCGATCTTTAATCGATCCAGTTGGGTTTCGATCTTCCATCTTCGCCCAGAGTCTTACATTGGGTGCAGGTGAAAGACGTGGCAATCCAATGAGTGGAGTATTACCAACTGAAGCTGCGAGAGATTCGTAGCGAGCCATATCTATCTGACCTGAGATTCGCTGATAACTCTGATTAGAGAAAATCTACTGAGCCACCTGCAACTGCAGGCAAAATTGTTACAGAGTCGCCATCTTTGATTGGAGCATCTAAGCCACCAAGGAAGCGAACATCTTCATCATTGATATAGATATTGATGAAGCGACGCAGGGCACCATTTTCAAGAAGTCGCTCGCCAAGTCCGGCATATAGTGCATCAAGATCTGTAATCAGAGCTGAGAGAGTGGCGCCGTTTGCTTCTACCGTCTTCTGGTCCTTTGTATATGGGCGAAGAATTGTTGGGATACGAACTTCAATTGACATACCCGTATTATGGCTAAAAAAGCCGTTAGGCGGTAATTGAAACTTCTTCCTCTGTAACTACCCCATCGATGATTCGGAATGAACGGAACTCAATTGCAGGTGCAATCTCTTCGCGGGTAGAGACCAAGACATAGTGCGCTCCTGGCTCGCCGGCATACGCGATATCTGTGCGTGACGGAAAAGCTTCTGTCTCCGTATGTGAGTGATAGATGACGACGATTTCTTCATCATTGTCATCAACCTCACGATAGAGAGCCAGTAAATCCTTTGGATCAAACTCGTAAAAGGTTGGCGAATGAGCTGCGTTAATCATTGGCTTCAGACGCACTGGAGCATCGGTACCGACCGGGCCAAGGATTACTCCACAGCACTCATCTGGATATTCGGCTCGAGATTGTTCGAGGATTGCATCAACGATTGCACGTGAGATTGTCAGTGACATGGCGCTAAGTCTAAAGGAAATTCTTACTCAGTGACTTCATCCATCAAGGATGAGAGCAGCGTCTCTTGTAGCCATCCGAGCCAGCTATAGACCGCGTAGACCCCGCGCAAGGGATCATCAGGTGCAAGAAGTTCAAGATGCTCATAATTACCATTTTCAATCTTGAGTCGAACGCCGAGTGCGAGGCGAATATCGTTCAAGCCACCCAGCCAATCGTTAGCACCCTGATGGTCAAGCTCTACATCCCCTTCTGGAGAACTCTTAAGCAACATTCTGATCGACATGGCATGAGCTTGTTTCTTTCCGCGGAGAGTCGATTCGGTATATCGGCGGAACTCCGCTGCATCGACATCATCGGAATAGGCATTAGGAAGCAATCGATGAAGGACTTCATCTTCCGGTGGTGAGTCATGCGATGTAATTCCGACCAAGGCCGCTAAAGGATCTTCATGGCCGTGGTCGACACGCTCTGCAAGAAGCTCGATAATTTGTTCGCAAAGATTAAGCAGAACTTCCTTCTCTGCTGTATCGAATGTTGCAACATAAGCGTGTGCGCCATGGCGCTTAAATCCCTCGGTCGCGGTCATTAAATCTGATCTCCACGTTGAAGAGTTGCCCAAAGGCCATACTCGTGAAGTCTTGCCACATCATGTTCCATCTCTTCGCGCGAACCGGTAGAGACAATTGCTTTGCCATCATTGTGAACTTGGAGCATTAACTCGGTCGCCTTTGCCTTTGAATAGCCAAAGAGTTCCATAAATACATAGGTCACATAACTCTGAAGGTTTACCGGGTCATCCCAAACAATAGTGACCCAGGGAGTGTCGCCAGAGAAGATCTCACGAAGTTGATCCTCTAGCGCATCCGCAATCTTTGCCATAGCCCTTATTTAACCAACTCTGAAGAGCCAACGCTACGGATGAGAATTGAGAAAGGTGGTGAAGTTGCAATAATCCAGTTTGCTTCAGCCGATGCACTTACTCGCAGAGTAAGAACTCCCTTGCTCTGCGCGGAGACAGGAATTACAAAGTTGCCATCCGCATCGGTGGTTACCGGCGTTCCGAATGATTGCCACTTTCCGGCTGCGAATTTTTCGACCTGAATAAATGATCCAGCAGAACGAGGTCGGATAGAACCAGTAACAGTAAATGCCTCGCCTGACTTCTTAGATGCAGGTGGAGATAGGAGGATAAGACGAGCAACCGTTATAGGAATCTCATTTGATATTCCTTCGCCTCTCTCCCATGTCCCTTCGCTAAATGCACGGATGGCGGTTGCCTTTCCTAGGAGAAGTGGCTTAGCAAATTTGCCGTTTGCATCTGTTGTTGCCTGAGTAAGCAGGCGCCATTTCACATCACCAGGAGATTTTCCTTCTATTCGAATTGCAACGTTTGCCAATGGTGACTCATCTTTAATAGAGAAAGTACCTGAGATTGAAAGCGGATCACCATATTCAATTGCACTTTGATCTACCGTGATGGCTGCGGTGACCTTATCTGGAGCGATTGCCTTAGCAACATTTCTGACACCTTCAAGAGCCAATGGTTCTTCCATGCCAATAGTCCAAGCCGCTAAGCCGCCGAGGCGATACTTATCTACCAACTCTGCGCGCAGCGCATAACTCCGTGCATCTTGATACCAAGCAGTTCGAGATGCAGTACAAGAGGTTGATAGTCCTCCAGCTGTTGTTCCGTTATAGACCTTCTGATAACTAAATGTTGCCTCGCCGGTCTTCTCATCATAAAAAGGCGTTACTCCATATGACGCAGCTAAATCCTGTGCATTTCTCATTACAAATGTTGCTGCCTTCGCCCCTGCTTTGATGACAGATGCAACATTGGCGGGACAGACACCAGATACCGCCGTTACCCAATCGCGACCATAACCAGGCACTCCAACATAAACTTTCGAAGGAGACATCGCCTTCACTGCATACTGCACGGTGCGCTCTGTCCATGTGATTGGACCGATTGGACCAACTTTTGAAACAGAATAGTCATAGGTCATGATTCGCAAACGATCGATATATGGTCCGATATCGGCCCAGGCATATACGTAATAACCCCGCTGTTTTCCAGCAGGATCGAGAACATATGGAGTTGAGACAGAGAGAATCTTCTTCTGAGCGCGCAGCGATGCACTTAACTCTTTTACCAATGCAGTCCAAAGAGGGGCAGTCTTCGGCCAGGTCTTATTGCTATCTACAAATGCAAAACCTTCGAAATCTAAGTCAACGCCATCAAAGTTATTTGAAACCACCATCGTTGTGATTGCTTGAACAATCTGTGTTCGCGCAGCTGGTTTTGCCAATAGCCCTGCGAGCACATCTTTCGCCGTGCCATCAGTGATTGTGGGGATCAATGTGAACCCAGCATTTCTGAGAGCGCCAACAGTCTGCGCCATTGGAATACTTGGATTTGCAGGTGTATATAAATCAGTTACTACCGTGCTCTGTGTCTTGCCGTTGAACTTTAGCGTGTACCAAAATGGCATCACTTCCTGGATGAGATCTGCATTATTAATCGCAGCAGGCAGAGATGTTTTGATTGAATAATAAGGAATCCAACCTGACAAAATTTTTCGTGGCGGATTGTCTGCTGATGCCGGTGCCGTGATTGCGGGCAAGAGAGATGCCAAGAATGAGAAGAAGAGCACGGGTATGAGAAAGCGCAGCGAAAGTTTCATTTAATCTCTGCGCTTCAATTACTCGTTATCTTCGGGACCGGGACGTAAGCCTTCAAAAATTTCTTTACATACTGGGCAGACTGGATATTTAGAGGGATCGCGAGAAGGTACCCATTTTTTCCCGCAGAGAGCCCGAACGGCTTTACCTGTTACCGCGGATTCAACAATCTTCTCTTTCTTGATGTAATGAGCGAATCGATCATGGCCGCCATCATCTTCTTGAAAATCGGGCGAAGTCTCGGTGCGGGTCAAGGTATCTGTATCTGTATCGATACCGATTCCTTTATCTCCACGCGTGAATATGCCCATGGCGAAAGGATAGTCGGGCAGGCTTAAGATCTCGTCGAAAGGTCTGTGAAGGTTCAGTGAAATTATTTCGTGACGCAGAGCACGCATGGACAGGTAGAATTCTGTGATGAAGGATTTACTGAGAACAGAAGATCTATCTCGTGAAGATGTAGAACTCCTCCTTGCCACTGCTAGCGATTTTGCGGCTCAGCCACTGCGCGCCAACACCGCTCTCGCCAATAAGTCAGTTGCGATCTACATGACTAAGCCTTCAACCCGCACTCGACTCGCATCTGAGACAGCGGTCGCTCACCTGGGTGGAACGCCGATCTTTATTCGTGGTGACGAACTTCAGTTAGGTCGTGGCGAGACCATCGCCGACACCGCTCGAATTATTAGCGGTTACTGCGATGCGATGATTATTAGAACCTTTGCTCAAGCTGATGTCGATGATTTGGGCGCAAACTCAACTATTCCAATTATCAATGGCCTTACCGATGACGATCACCCAACACAGCTTCTAGCTGACTGGGTCACGATTCGTGAAAACTTCGGGAGCGATATTTCAGGCAGAAAATTTGTCTACCTTGGCGATGGAAACAATATGTCCCATGCCTGGTTAATTATGGGCGCAATCATGGGCGCCCATGTGGTCGCTGCGACACCCAATGGAAAGTTTGCACCCGATGCTTCGGTTATTGCCAAAGCAAAGGAAATCGCCGCTAAATCTGGCGCGACTATTGAAGTGACTAATGATCCAGAGGCAGCAGCAAAGGATGCGAGCGTTCTCTACACAGATGTCTGGATGTCAATGGGCGACCCTGAGGCAGAGCGCACCGAGAAGTTTGCCGTGCTTTCACCATTTGCAATTGATGATCGTTTGATGGCAATGACGGCAGATGATTCAATCTTTATGCACTGTTTACCAGCACACCGAGGTGAAGAAGTTGCCGCCTCAGTTATTGATGGCGAAAGATCTGTAATTTGGCGCGAGGCGTATCACCGCCGCACAACTATTCAAGCGCTGCTATATCACTTAACACGTGGAGAAATTAAGGGCGCTTAGCCCTCTTGCAGCTCAGTCGGTGCACCGTGAACATCAAGGATTTCCTTAGCTGAATCCGCCTTCACATCGCCACTCAACTTATCTGTGCGGTTGACGGGGCGCTTCGCATCTTCCTTATAGAGCGCAGGAATTGATCCCAACAAGCCCTTCTGGAAATCCTCAAATGCCTGAAGTACTTCGCGCTTTGTATTCATTACAAATGGGCCCATCCATGCAACCGGCTCTTTGATTGGCTGGCCACCAAGGATAAAGAGTTCAAGGTTTGGTGAACGTGACTCTTGCTGCTTTGCAGCGCGGATGACAATCGCATCGCCATCTCCAAAGACGGTGAGCTGGCCCATTGTTACTGGACGCTGTTCGTCGCCGACAAAACCATGCCCTGACATTGTGTAAACAAGTGCGTTGTAATCCTTGCGCCATGGAAGACGAAGTTCTGCACCGGGTGCGACGGTTGCATGTAACAAAGTGATTGGAGTCTGTGTGCTACCTGGACCAAAGTGTCCATCTACTTCGCCTGCGATGACGCGAAGCAATGTGCCGCCATCAGGAGTAGATAGAAGTGCTACATCATTTGCGCGAACATCCTGATATGCAGGTGGTGACCACTTCTTCGCTGCAGGTAAGTTAACCCATAATTGGAATCCGTGGAAAAGACCACCGGACATCACCAATGACTCAGGTGGTGTTTCAATGTGAAGAATTCCGCCACCGGCTGTCATCCATTGCGTGTCGCCATTTGAAATTGTTCCGCCGCCACCATTTGAATCTTGGTGATCAAAAATTCCATCGATAATGTAGGTAACTGTTTCAAATCCGCGATGTGGGTGCCATGGAGTTCCCTTTGGTTCGCCTGGTGCATATTCAACTTCACCCATTTGATCGAGGTGAATAAATGGATCAAGCTCTTGTAGATCGACTCCTGCAAATGCACGACGGACCGGGAAGCCTTCACCTTCATAACCTTGTGGCGCAGTTGTAATGCTTTTAATTGTGCGCGCACGAAGATTTGTTCCAGCGCTAATACGTGGAAGAACGGTGATATCACTGACGGTTACTGCAGGCATTTTCTGCTCCTTTAGTGGCAACGCCCTAAGGTTAGTTGAACTTTCAACTACCTTCAACTCAGAATAGAGGCGGTTTATTCCTTACCTAGGCAGGTTTAGACTAGGTCCGTGAACAAGCATGCGCCTTCGATACCAAAGGTAATCCTGTATTACGGATTCACCCCTTTGGAAGATCCTGCTGCTATTCAGCTTTGGCAGAAGCAACTCTGCGAGAGCCTCGGCCTTAAGGGGCGCATCATCATTTCAAAGCACGGCATCAATGGAACCGTTGGTGGCGATATGGCTGCAGTAAAGAAGTACGTAAAGATGACTCGCCAATACCCTGGATTTAAGAAGATTACCTTTAAGTGGTCTGATGGAACAGGTTCAGATTTCCCTCGACTTCAAGTCCGTGTTCGTAAAGAGCTTGTTGGTTTCGGTAATCCAGATGTCATCAAAGTTGATGAGTCAGGAGTCGTTAACGGAGGCAAGCACCTTCGCCCAGCGCAGGTAGATGCACTTGTTAAAGAGCGCGGCGATGAGGTTGTTTTCTTTGACGGTCGCAACGCTTATGAGGCGAAGATCGGAAAGTTTAAGAACGCAATCGTTCCTGATGTTCAAACATCACATGATTTCATTGAAGAAATCAAGAGCGGTAAGTACGACGACATTAAAGATAAGCCGGTAGTTACATACTGCACTGGTGGGGTTCGTTGCGAGATTATCTCAGCGGTAATGGTCGAATACGGATTTAAAGAGGTCTACCAAATTGATGGTGGAATCGTTAAGTACGGCGAAAAATTTGGAGATGACTCACTCTGGGAAGGTTCCCTCTATATCTTTGATGATCGCATGGTTCATGACTTCTCAGATAAGACCAAGGTCATTGGTGAATGCGTGAAGTGCGAAGCTCCAACAAAGCAGTTCCGCAATTGCAACTCTGAGAGCTGTCACCAATTAATTCTTCTCTGTGATACCTGTGCTGATTTACCAAGTAACTTGACTTGCAATCACACAGTAAATCGCAAACGTCGCGACCGCGAATTCGTTGGCTAAGGCTGCCCTAAGTGATTAATTGGCCGGTTAATCAGCCGACCCTGACTATCGATTCCCAAGATTCAAGCGCTGTAATTGTTCTGCGCCCGCTTCGAGAAGAAGATATTGAACCTGTCTTCCAGGCCTGCCAAGATCCAGTTATCTCCGCATTCACCAGAGTTCCATATCCTTACGATCGAGAGCTTGCAGAAGAGTTTGTTCGTGGCAGTGATCTTTCCTATCGGGCTCATCAGGGAATTGTTTTTGCTATTGAATATCAAGGTGCCTTTGCTGGGACTATCGGGCTACATTCAATTCAATTAACTGATCATTGTGCTGAAGTTGGGTATTGGGTCGAGAAATCTCATCGCGAGAAAGGGATTGCTACCGAAGCGGTGAAGGCTCTTCTCAACTTTGCTCTCAATATCGCGGAGTTCCGTCGAATAGAAGCGATGGCTGATTTTGATAATGTTGCATCGCAGCGAGTCATGGAGCGAGCTGGCATGGTACGAGATGCGCTGCTTCGCAATAGAGTTACCAAAGCAGATGGGCGCCAAATTGATATGGTGCTCTTCTCCAAAGTATCGAGTGAGGAGAGGTAAGTGGAAGATTTAGCCTTTGTCGTCATGATTGTCATGACGTTGCTTCTGCTCTCAGGGCCAATAACTATTGGCCTGACCAGCGAGCGAGCACAACAGTTCACCGCTGATCGCCTTGCACTCAAGATCCTAAGGCGAGTTATTGCTCTCACCGTTGGAATTATTGGAATCTTCATTGCAATCCAGTTTTTATTTGAGGGATTGCCAGCGATGACAAAGTTCTTCGCATTCATAGCGCTTATTGGAAATATCTACGCCTTTAGGCGAGAGATGAAGTTCTTAAAGCTTAATTAGTACGTGAGTAATCGGCCATAAAAATGGCATAGTGGAGGTGCCGGGAATCGAACCCGGGTCCTTCAGAGCTCAAACAGGGCTTCTACGTGTGTAGTGTTATTTGCGTTTTCTCAGTCCTGAATCTCTTAAACACAAGTATTCAACGAACTCATTTGCGAAACTGTTCTCTCTACGCGTTCGCAACGCCACGCAGATGAAAAGCTCTCTAGCGACGCCAGATTCCAGAGCGAGAGCGCCCCTGGGCTGACGGATTTGGAACTAGCTTATGCAGCTAGTGCGAAATCACTGCGACTGTTGTCTGCAGTTATGTGTGCACAGGTTTCATGGTTTACGAGATCATCCCGGCTTCCTCGACACGCTTCCCCTGTCTCAACAGCTAAAGTCGAGACCGTTCACCCCCTATGTAATTTTTAAACCTACCCTCGCCTTTCGGCGTCAGCGGGTCTTCAATCTGTCTTACGCTTCCAATTGTATTGAACGCCAGTGACAAGCGCGAAATTCCCGAGATTGTTGAGCGTGCTTGGCGCCTTTAAAGTGAAGTTGAGATGGAGCGCGTGCAATTAAGAGAATTTGAACTCACTCTTGAGAATCGCATAGAGCCACATAGAGCACCAATCCCCTTTGAAGAATTCGGAATCCTTGAACTCACCTTCACGACGCATGCCTAACTTCTCTGCCATTGCAGCGGATTCCGGATTTCGAGTATCAATATCTGCAATCAAGCGATGAAGTGGAAAGTTTTCGAAGGCGTACTTCATCAGCGCATAGGTGGCTTCAAAGGCATATCCATTGCGTTGGAAACCTTTATGTGTCACCCATCCGATATCTGCGCAGCTGTCACGCTTTGATCTCAAGCCCATATTTGATTGGCCAATAACCTGTCCGATTTCGTTGTTTTCAACACCGGGGCCATTTTTAAGTTCCCACACGAGAACGATGTAATCACCCTCTTCTTGAAGATCAAACTTGCCGGTGGCGATTGTCTTCTCTGCCGCTTCAATAACTTGTTCACGAGTGCGCTCTGGCCAAGGAATGTATCGAACGATTTCAGGATGTGATTGATATTCGATTAAATCATCAACGTCTGTGAGCGCCATTGGGCGCAAGATGAGTCGTTCGGTTTCAATTATGAGTGTCATGAGTAAATCGAATCTTTACCAGTCGTCGCGACCGCTACGGTTTTTACCGCTAACGCGATGTGACATCTCGCGCTGAATCTCTCGTGTTGCTTGTTGCTCTAGCAATGTATCGCGCTTGTCATGCGCCTTCTTGCCCTTTGCTAAAGCAATCTCAACCTTTGCTCGTCCATCTTTAAAGTAGAGCTGGAGCGGAACCATAGTGATACCTGAATCTTTTGTCTTCGCTGCAATCTTACGAATCTCTTCACGATGCACCAACAACTTACGTTTGCGACGCGGAGTGTGATTGGTCCATGTGCCTTCGGTGTACTCAGGGATATGAACCCCGTGCAACCAAAGTTCGCCATTCTCAACCATCACAAAGCCATCAATGAGCGAAGCTCGGCCGGCGCGAAGTGATTTAACCTCTGTGCCCATCAAGACAATTCCGCATTCGTAAGTATCAAGGATGGAGTAATCGTGACGCGCCTTCTTATTCTGCGCGATCAGCTTTTGACCTGTCTCCTTGACCATGTGTA
This sequence comes from Actinomycetes bacterium, assembly GCA_041303595.1. GTDB lineage: Bacteria > Actinomycetota > Actinomycetes > Nanopelagicales > Nanopelagicaceae > Planktophila. Next base: position 2,171 of record JBFYOW010000006.1, on the reverse strand, counting down.
GAAGTCTACTTCAGGCAGGTCTCGTTGAAATCAGAGCCAGAAGGAATATGACCGAAAAGGAATCAAACCTTAAGGTAACGACGAAGCGTGATGAGCGAAGCAAGAATCGAGACGAAGAGTCCAACTGCAAGCAAGATTCCCGATGCAATCCAGACCTGATCCCAAGCAAAGAACTTGGTAAATGTCAGAAGCGGTGCCACCTTTGTATCAACTACGTACTTCAAGCCGCTGAGCAAGCCTGTTGCAAAGCCCCAACCTAGAACAGCCGAGAAGACACCCTCGAGCAAGAATGGAAGTTGAATCGACCAAGAACTCGCACCAACAAGCTTCATTACGCCGGTCTCGCGACGGCGGTTAAATGCTGCGATTCGAAGAGTGTTAGAGATCAATAGGGCAGCTGTAAGAACCGAGAAGAGACCTACAAGAAGCGCGCCATTTCGAAGCACATCAAGCAACTTAAAGAACTTCTCAAGGATTGTCCGTTGATCTTGCACAATATCTACACCTGGGCGGCCAGAGAAAGCGCTGACAACAACATCAAATTGCGTTGGGTCTTTCAGCTTTACGCGGAATGACTCTGGCAGCTGATCGGCTGTCACATTCTGTGCAATCGCAGAGTTCTTAAAACGTTCCTTGAAGCGAGCAAATGCTTCAGTCTGTGATTCATAAAAGACGCTCTGAACAACAGGTAGCGCCTCTAGGTCGCTCTTAATTGAAACGCGCTGTTCTGGAGTTACAACACCATTTGCGCAAGTTGGAGACTCTGAGAGAGATCCGCAGAGAAATACAGATACTTCAATCTTGTCATACCAATAATCCTTCATTGCATTTACCTGTGCGTTTGAGAGCAAGCCGATGCCAAGGAGCGAGAGTGAGATTGCAACAGTTACAACAACTGCAAATGTCATTGTGAGGTTACGACGAAGTCCGATACGAACTTCCTTAAAGAGAAATCCTGCGCGCATTGTCTTTTCTCCCCTAGTCCTTAACCTGTGTATCCATAAACGCCGCGAACCTGATCGCGAATAACGTGACCGCCATCGAGTTCGATAACGCGCTTACGCATCTGATCTACGATTCCTGAATCGTGTGTTGCCATTAAAACTGTTGTGCCCTCGCGGTTGATGCGATCAAGCAATTTCATAATTCCGACAGAAAGCTCTGGGTCGAGGTTTCCAGTTGGCTCATCAGCGATGATGATCGCTGGCTTTGTGACATATGCACGTGCAATCGCTACGCGCTGTTGTTCACCACCTGAAATCTCTGAAGGCAAGCGATCGCCCTTATCTTCAAGGCCAACGAGTTCGAGCATCTCTGGGACTTCGCGATTAATCTCTTTCTGCGAATATCCGAGGACGTGGAGCGAGAATGCGATGTTCTCTGAAATAGTCTTATTTGGAAGGAGGCGGAAATCCTGGAAGACAGTGCCGACTTGGCGGCGAAGTTCTGGAACCTTATGGGTGGCAAGCTTTCCTAGATCCTTACCTGCAACATGGATGATTCCTGAGGTTGGGCGCTCTTCGCGAAGGATGCAGCGCAAGAAGGTGGACTTTCCAGAACCTGACTTACCGACAAGAAAGACAAACTCGCCCTTGGTAATTTCGAGGTTGACGCCATCAAGAGCTGGGCGCTCATTGCCTGGGTAGACCTTCGTAACGTTCTCAAAGCGAATCAATTCGGTACTCCTCTAAATGCTCGATCAGGTCACCCCATCGAGATTAACTGGTGCGAGTTTAGGGTACTTACCGCTGGAATGAGCGGAAATGAGCGTGACTCACGCTCAATAAATCATGTGAATTATATGAACTCGGTCGCACGGAATGGTGAGAAAGTAGAAGATGAGTGCTCAAGTATTACGAGGCGGAAGAACGACGCCAGCGAATACCAGCTTCAATAAAGTCATCAATCTCGCCATCGAGAACTGCTGAAGTATTTCCAGTCTCGTGGTTATTACGAAGATCCTTCACCATTTGATACGGAGCAAGAACATAGGAACGCATCTGGTTGCCCCAAGATCCGCTGTTATCACCCTTGAGCGCATTGATCTTTGCCTGCTCTTCTTGGCGACGACGCTCCAATAACTTTGATTGCAAGACGGCCATCGCGGTCGCCTTATTTTGAATCTGCGAACGCTCGTTCTGACATGAGACAACAATTCCAGTTGGAATATG
>JBFYOW010000005.1:0-31693 GCA_041303595.1 Actinomycetes bacterium | reverse complement strand
CTTCACTTATCGGTCGTGCGACTCTCGGATATAGCCCTACCGGACTCACCGATGCCAACTCGGCTGGAAACGTTGAGGGTATTGCTCAACTTCTCTTCTCTACATATGTGTGGCCATTTGAAGTTATTTCAGCGCTCCTCATTACAGCTGCCCTTGGCGCAATGGTTCTCGCACATCACGAGCGAACAGTCACTCGCCCATCACAGCGCGAAAGCGCAATCGCGCGTTTCCGTACGGGCTCTCTTGCAGGCGCTGCCGGACTTCCTGGCCCTGGCGTTTTTGCTCGACATAACGCGGTAGATGTTCCAGCTCTTCTTCCAGATGGCACTCCTGCACCAACATCTATCTCTGCAACTCTTAAGGCACGTGGTGACATGCTTGAGTCGGATCAGTTCCAACTCGATGTCGTTGATACCACCGTCGTGGAGGAGAAGTAATGAATCCATATAACTACCTCTACCTGGCAGGAATCCTATTTACGATTGGCGCGGTAGGTGTTGTGGTTCGCCGCAATGCGATCGTGGTATTCATGTGTGTTGAGTTGATGCTCAATGCTGCAAATCTAGCTTTTGTGACTTTCTCTCGCATCAATGGAACCTTGGATGGGCAGGTCACTGCCTTCTTCACCATGGTTGTGGCTGCATGTGAGGTTGTAGTTGGTCTGGCCATTATCGTGACGATCTATCGTTCACGCCGTTCAGCATCTGTTGATGATGCTAGTTTGTTGAAGCGATAATTATGAACACTTCATCATCACTTGTTTACCTCATTGCGCTGCCATTGATTGGCGCAGTAACTCTTCTTCTCGGAGGACGTCGCACTGATAAGTGGGGCCATTTACTTGCAACCGCTCTCTCTGGAGGTTCTTTTGTAGTCGGCCTCTATCAACTTAACGAGATGCTTGGTCGTGCAACTGAAGATCGCGCCGTCACACAGAAGCTCTTCAATTGGATCTCTGTAGGAGACTTCAACGTAGATGCATCTCTTCTACTCGACCAGCTCTCAATCTGTTTTGTGCTCCTGATTACTGGCGTCGGAACTCTGATTCACATCTATTCCATCTCTTACATGGCACACGATGAGAACCGTCGCCGTTTCTTTGCATATCTCAACCTCTTTATTGCATCGATGCTCTTGCTTGTACTTGGTGACTCATACCTCAACCTCTATGTAGGTTGGGAAGGCGTGGGACTTGCTTCCTACCTATTGATTGGTTTCTGGAACCAGAAGCCCGCTTATGCAACTGCCTCAAAGAAGGCATTTGTAATGAACCGCGTAGGCGATATGGGTCTCTCATTTGCGATCATGATTGCTTTTGCAACGTTAGGCACAACCTCATTTGCTGGTGTTGAAGAACAAGCACATCACGCATCGGAAGCAGCCTTAACTGCTATTGGAATCATGTTGGTAATTGCGGCTGCTGGTAAATCAGCTCAATTCCCACTGCAGGCTTGGTTGGGTGACGCGATGGCTGGTCCAACTCCAGTGTCAGCACTTATCCACGCAGCGACCATGGTTACCGCTGGTGTTTATCTCATCATTCGCTCTAACTTCATCTTTGAAGCTGCTCCAAGTGCACAACTTGTGGTTGTCATCGTCGGAGCGATTACCTTGCTCTTTGGCGCACTCATCGGTACTGCTAAAGATGACATCAAGAAGGCTCTCGCAGCTTCAACAATGTCACAGATCGGCTACATGATTCTTGCATCAGGACTCGGCCCAGTTGGTTATGTCTATGCAATCATGCACCTTCTTACCCACGGTTTCTTTAAGGCGAGCATGTTCCTAGGCGCTGGCTCAGTAATGCACGGTATGAATGATGAAGTAAATATGCGCAAGTATGGAAATCTTCGTAAGTTCATGCCGATCACTTTTATTACCTTTGGCCTTGGATATCTGGCAATTATCGGTGTCCCACCCTTTGCCGGTTTCTACTCAAAGGATGGAATCATTGAAACTGCATTTAATGCAGGTGGATTCAAGGGTTATCTCCTCGGTGGAATCACGCTTCTCGGAGCAGCAATTACCGCTTTCTATATGACTCGCTTAATGGTCCTCACCTTCACCAGCAAGGCACGTTGGGATGACGATGCGCATCCACACGAATCACCTGCGCTGATGTTAATTCCAATTGCGATTCTTTCAATTGGTTCAGTTGCATCTGGCTTCCTCTTTAAACAAGGCGATGCGCTCAAAAATTGGCTCAAACCAGTCTTTGGCGAACACGGCGATCACCACGAAGAGCACCTCTTCGAACCAATAGTGGTATCCGCAATGGCACTAACAGCTGTTGTGATTGGTGTATCTATTGCACTTAAGAAGTATCAATTTACTGAGGTCGCAAAGGTTGCACCTGAGAATGTCTCAATCTTTACCCGAATGGCCCGCAAGGATCTCGGTCAGGATGCATTTAATGAGGCAGTCTTTATGCGTCCAGGACAAGCAATTACTGAACTAGCCGAGAAGGTTGATGTGAAGGTAATTGATGGCGCAGTTCATGGCGTCGGTCGCATGGCAATCGGTTCAGGATCTGCACTTCGAAAGACTCAGAGCGGCTTTGCCCGAAGCTATGCAGCCTTAATTCTTGTTGGAACAATCGTCTTATTGGCAGGAATCTGGGTGGTCACACAATGAGTTCATTAGTCATACTTGCACTTCTGCCTCTCATTGGAGCAGTTCTTGTCGGAGTTCTCCCAAGTTCAAATGAACTTCTAATCAAGCAAGCCGCGCTCGGTACAACAATACTTACTGGCCTCTTCGGTATCTATATCGCAACGCAATTTGTTGCTTCAGATACTGCCTTCCAATTTGTTCAGAAGAACGAGTGGATTCCATCTTTCGCTATCAACTTCTCAGTTGGAGTAGATGGTCTTTCGCTCGTCTTGATTCTGATGTCAGTCATATTGACCCCGATTGTCGTTCTTGCGGGATGGCATGAATCAGAGGGCGGTCGCTGGTCGGTCAAGGTCTTCTACATTCTTGTCTTAATTCTCGAGACCATGATGATCGGTGTCTTCGCGGCAACTGATGTTTTCTTGTTCTATGTCATCTTCGAAGCTATGTTGATTCCGGTCTACTTCCTAATCGGTGGCTATGGTTCAGGCGAACGTGCCGCCGCAGCCGTGAAGTTCCTTATCTACAGCCTCTTCGGTGGACTATTGATGTTGGCATCAATTATCGGAATCTATGTTGTTTCAAGTAACGCCGGTTATGCCAGCTTTGATATCACTGAACTTGCTGACCTTCACACGGTCATGAGTTCAACAACCCAGAACCTGCTATTCCTTGGATTCTTCATTGCATTTGCGATTAAGGCCCCACTCTGGCCGCTTCACACTTGGTTGCCAGATGCCGCTAAGGCAGGATCTCCTGGTACTTCTGTGCTCTTGCTAGGTGTTCTCGACAAGGTCGGAACCTTTGGAATGATTCGCTTCTGCATCACTATTTTTCCTGATGCGAGCAAGACATTTACCCCTTTGATCATAACCCTCTCGGTTATCTCAATTCTTTACGGCGCATTCCTAGCGATTCGCGCAACTGATCTCAAGCGTTTGATTGCATACACATCAATCTCTCACTTCGGATTTATCACCATGGGAATCTTTGCAATGACTAGCCAAGGACATTCTGGAGCAACGCTCTACATGTTTAACCATGGCTTCTCGACTGCAGCGCTCTTTATCGTGGGTGGCTGGATGATTTCTCGTCGTGGCTCATCAACAATTGCAGATTTTGGCGGCTTGCAACGAATCACCCCGGTGATGGCATGGATGTTCTTCTTTGCCGGAATGTCATCGCTTGCTCTTCCAGGTCTTTCAAGTTTCGTCTCAGAATTCTTAGTGCTGGTTGGAACATATACGCGATACCCAGTCGCGGCCATTATCGCGACCTTCGGAATCGTTCTTGCTGCGCTCTATATTCTGATTCCAGTTCAACGCGCTCTCCATGGTCCAACAACACCTGGAAATGAACACCTAAAGGACCTCAACCTACGAGAGAAAATTGCCATCGCACCTGTGGTGGCGGTAATTGTGGCCTTTGGTTTCTATCCATCTCCACTTCTCAACATAATTAATCCTGCAGCGACTCATGTACTTGAGAAGGCAGGATTTACCGATCCAGCTCCAACAGAGAATGCAGGTAAGTAAATGACATTTACAGCTCCGGTACTCGAGTATTCACTCCTCGCGCCGATGATGATTGTTCTCGCAGGTGCCGTTATTGGTGTGCTTGTAGAGGCTTTCGTTGGAAAGAGATCACGCCCTGCTGCGCAACTCTTCCTCTCTGTTTCGACAATTGTCATTGCATTTGCTCAATTGGTTCGAGTGCGAACAGGTGCATCAAATACAGCAGCGATGGGTTCAGTTACCTTTGATGGCGCAGGCGTTCTGCTGCAAGGCTCAATTCTGATCATCGCATTGCTTTCAATCTTCCTTATCGCAGATCAAGATAACTTCACCGCGGCAGCAGCCGCTATTCCTGGTTCATCGGAAGAGCGCCAAGCTCATCAAGCACAGAGTCAGACAACCGAGGTCTTCCCACTTACCCTCTTCGCTGTCGCAGGAATGATGCTCTTTCCGGTTGCCACCGACCTAATTACTCTCTTTGTTGCCCTTGAAGTGCTCTCACTTCCGCTCTATCTCATGGCTGGCCTTTCTCGCTATCGCCGTATGGCATCTCAAGAAGCGGCCCTCAAGTACTTCTTACTTGGCGCTTTCTCGTCAGCATTCTTCCTCTTTGGCGCTGCATTCATCTATGGATACTCATCATCGGTAACTTTCGCAGGTATTCAAGCAGCTGTGGTCGGCAGTTCAGGCAATGACATCTTCTTGCTCCTTGGAATTGCGCTGATGTCAGTTGGCTTACTATTCAAAGTAGGCGCCTTCCCATTCCATGCTTGGTCTCCAGATGTTTATCAAGGTTCGCCAACAGCAATCACGGCATTTATGGCAGCTGCCACCAAGATCGCCGCATTCGGTGCAATTCTTCGAATCTTTTATGTCTCCTTTGCTAATGCAGAGTGGCAGTGGAGACCGGCAATGATCGTGATTGCAATTGCAACCATGGTCTTTGGCTCATTAGTTGCAATCGCTCAGCGCGATGTAAAGCGCATGCTCGCTTACTCTTCAATCGCTCATGCAGGCTTCTTACTCGCTGGTGTTATCGCCCTCAGCAAGTCAGGCTTGGAAGCATCAATCTTCTATCTCCTTGCTTACGGTCTAGCAACTGTGGGAGCTTTCGCAATCGTCACACTTGTACGTGACTCAGCTGGTGAGGTGACTGACCTCAATCGTTGGAGCGGCCTCGGAAAGCGCTCACCGATAGTTGCTAGCACTTTTGCATTCTTCCTCCTCGCTTTCGCCGGAATTCCGATGACCAGTGGATTCATTGGAAAGTTCTCTATCTTCTCTGCGGCATACGAGTCTGGAAGCCTTGCAATACTTATTGCAGGTGTTCTCTCATCAGCGGCAGCGGCATTTTTCTACATTCGCGTAATCGTTTTGATGTTCTTCAAGGATCCAGTCGAAGATGGCGCGAGCGTTGTTATTCCCTCTGCGCTCACGACAATAACGATTGCAGTTTCTGCAACAGCAACGCTGGCACTCGGACTCTTCCCGACTCCGCTGATCAACTACATCGCGACTACTGCAACCTTCCTTCGCTAATGGCTAATTTGGGCATTCCAGGCATGGCACCTGCCCTTGAGGCAGAGTTAACACTTGGAATGAAGGCGGTGGAAGACCTCCTTCATAGTCATATTCGCGGCAAGTACCCCTTGGTGGAAGAGGCATCCCGCCATCTTGTTGCAGCAGGTGGAAAGCGCCTTCGCCCCCTACTGACTTTAATTGCAGCTCAGTATGGAGATAAAAATCGTAAGGGAATTATCGAATCTGCGGCCGTTTGCGAATTGACTCACGTAGCGACTCTTTATCACGATGATGTTATGGATGAAGCACCGCTTCGCCGTGGAGTAGAGAGTGCGAATAATCGTTGGGGCAATACAGTTGCAATCCTTACTGGTGATTACCTCTTTGCGAAGGTCTCGATGCTTCTTGCCGATATCGGGCCAGAGGCAGTTCGTCTTCAGGCACATACTTTTGAACGCCTTGTGATTGGCCAGATCATGGAGACGCAAGGTCCAATAGCAGGCCAAGATCCGCTCGAGCATTATCTCGGTGTTGTCGCAGATAAGACTGGCTCTCTCATCTCTGCCTCAGCTCGCTTCGGTGCAATGGTCTCTGGTGCACCTGATGAGATCAAAGAAACTCTTACGCTCTTTGGTGAGAAAATTGGTGTCGCATTTCAATTAGTTGATGATGTAATTGATATTGCTTCAGAATCTTTCGAATCAGGAAAGACACCGGGTACTGATCTGCGAGAAGGCGTGCCTACCTTGGTTACGCTCAATGTGATAGCTATGAACCGTCCCGAAGATTCTCAATTAATCTCTCTTTTGAAGGCTCCCATTAAGGATGAAGCCACTGTGCAATCTGTGTTGAAGACGCTTCGCACACACCCAGCGCTAGAGCTTTCTCGTCAGCAGACTCTGCAATACGCCCAAGATGCTCGTAAGGCACTTGGACCATTGCCGGTCAATGATGTAACAGGCGCGCTTTACTCGCTATGCGATGCGATTATCGACCGCACGGCTTGATCGCAACAAATCAATTGCCAGCGCAATAAGCGCGCACCAAATAATGATAAATCCAATCCAACGTGCTGTCGGCATATCTTCATGTCGCACCCAGACACCGATTGAGAATTGAATCGTCGGCGTGATGTATTGCAGCAATCCAATCACCGTATAGGGGAGTCTTGTTGTAGATCCATTGAAAAGTAAGAGTGGGATAGCTGTAATGGCGCCAGCGCTTATCAAGAGAATTGTCAGTCCAGGATGGCCACCAAATTGACCGGTGCCGTTGTTGGCAAGGATGAGAAGAAATGTTGCGTAAGGGATAAAGCTGAGCATGGTTTCAATGGCGAGGCCTTCAAGAGCACCAAGCCCCAAAACCTTCTTTATGACTCCATAACTACCCCATGAAAATGCGAGAGCCAGTGCAATCCAAGGTAGCCGACCATAATCAATGGTCAAAACCGCGACGCCTGTCGTTGCAATACCGACTGCCACCCATTGACCTTTTCGCATCTTCTCTTTCAAGAGAATTACTCCGAAGGCGATAATGACGAGCGGGTTGATGTAATAGCCCAGTGAAGCCTCAACCACATGTCCTGAATTTGTCGCCCAGATATAAACAATCCAGTTAACTGAAATTAGCGCCGAAGTTGCAGCCAAACCCAAGAGAATGCGAGGTTTCTTTAACTGGGCAACTGTGTGGCGAAGTTTCTTATGAAAAGCGAGAACAATGAGACAGAAGATCAGCGTCCATACTGCTCGGTGAGCAACTATTTCGTAAGCACTTGCTGGTTTGAGTAGCGGCCAATAGAGAGGGAAGAGCCCCCATAAAACATATGCACTTAATCCAAAGATTAAGCCGAGCGATTTCTCGCTTCTATCGGCCATCAACTTTCTTTACCGATAATTGGTAAATTGAACGGCGAAGTCGAAAGGACCTTCCTTGATCTGAGTGATTGCATCCTGAAGGTCATCTCGGCTCTTTGATGAGACACGGAGTTCATCACCCTGGATTTGGGTCTTAATTGATTTCGGGCCTTCATCACGTAGAAACTTTGCAATCTTCTTTGCATTCTCCGTCGAGATACCCTCTTTTAGAGTGCAGGCAATTTTGTAAATTTTGCCAGAAAGTTGTGGCTCACCTGAATCAAGGTGCTTGAGAGAAACTCCACGCTTGATCATCTTCTCTTTTACAACCTCAAGGGCCGCCTTTGCGCGCTCCTCGGTTCCGGCTTCAATCTTGATTGCCTCGCCAACAAGCTCAACGGTTGTGCCGGTATTCTTAAAGTCGAATCGGGTATCAATCTCGCGAATAGCCTGGTTGATAGCGTTATCGAGCTCCATGCGATCGATTTTGGAAACTACATCGAAACTGGAATCTGCCACGAGAAACCCTCTACTTTCTTAGCTCACCCAGCGATCTTTGCGAGAATTGAAGCTGCTTGATCGGGCGTTGGATAGGACGTTTGTGTGCCTAGTCTAGTGACGCTATCAGAGGCGCAAGCACACCCCAAAGTGAGCGCCTGCTCCTCGCTTAGGCCTTGGGAGAGAGCAAAAGCGAATGAGCCGACAAAGGCATCGCCTGCGCCAGTGGTATCGATAGCTTTCACGACCGGGGCGCTGACTCGAATTACCGCCCCGTCGAGGGTAGTTAAAGCGGCACCTTTCTCGCCAAGTGTGACGGCAAAGCGAGTCTTAAGGGTGGCAGCTAATTCAAGAATGATTTCATCTGTTGTTGGTTCCAGCCCTTTGGGGTGCATGCCAGCAAATTCTGTCTCATTGGGAATTACCCAATCGCTCTCTGCCATCAATTCAGCGGAGATTGGAGCAAATGGCGCCGGATTGAGAATTGTGATTGCACCATTTTCGCGGGCAGTCCTAAATGCTTGCGCTGTGACCGCTTGTGGAATTTCAAGTTGGCCAATAACAATCTGATAACTCTTCAAACCCTCAAGTGCAGATTTAGCTTGAGATACTGTCATTGCATTATTGGCTCCAGGAATAACGATGATGCGATTTGTGCCATCTTCTTCCACCCAAATCGGTGCAACTCCGCTTGCGCCCGCTGTGCGCGCTATATAGGTCGTATCAACACCTTGATCGCGGAAGTTTTTTAGAACAGAGTCACCAAATACATCATCTCCGAGTGTATTGACCATCGAAACAGCGCCGCCAAAGCGCTTAGCCATGACAGCTTGGTTTGCACCTTTACCACCGAAGCCGGTAACAAAACTCTCGCCAAATAGCGTCTCACCAGCCTCTGGCACGCGCCTTGTATAGGCGACCATATCGATCATCGTGCTTCCGACTATAACGATATGTGATTCTTTAGACATTTTTCTCCAAAAGCGACGCGAGCGAATAGGAGGCCTAACGCTCTAGACGGAATCTACTCCAGGATATAGGTTAGCCGCAATCAATACTTCTTAGGGAAAGGGGAAGGTGCGCGCCTCCTCGAGGGACGCGCAATATTTTCGCTAAGACTTTCACTGGATGACTTTCACTGGATGACTTTCACTGGATGACTTTCACTGGATGACTTTCACTGGAAAGAGTATTGAGCAATTGAGTGATCACTCAAAACAACTAAAGGAGAAATACCGAATGCAGAAGAAAACGCTTCGTAAGCTAGGTGCAGCAACAGTTACAGCTGCTCTTGCGCTTACAGGATTCGTTGCTGCAGCTCCAGCACAGGCAGCTACCAAGACAATTGGTATCGCCTACAGCTTGGGTGGACGCGACGTGCCAGGCTTCAACCAGCTTGCATATATTGGTGTAAAGCCATTGCTCGCTAAGGATAAGAAGATCAAGCTTATCGAGTCACAAGATAACCCAACAGCAACTGATGATCAGCGTGCAGAGCGTCTTCGCCTTATGGCAAAGCGCGGCGCTAACCCAATCGTCGTAGTTGGATTCACATATGCAACAGCACTTGGCAAGGTAGCTAAGGAATTCCCAAAGATTCAGTGGGGAATCGTTGACGACGCATCAGTCAAGGCTAAGAACGTACAGAGCATTGTCTTTAAGGAAGAAGAAGGTTCATACCTCGTAGGTGTGGCTGCAGCTCTCTCATCAAAGACAAAGAGCGTTGGATTTATCGGTGGCGTTAACACACCACTTATCGCAAAGTTCGAAGCAGGCTTTATCGCAGGTGCTAAGTCTGTTGACTCAGCAATCGAAGTAAAGTCAACATACATCTCTAACTTCCCAGACTTCTCAGGATTTAACGATCCTGCAAAGGGTTACGAGGCAGCTAAGGGTATGTTCGAGAACGGCGCAGATGTTGTTTACGCAGCAGCTGGCGGAACCGGAACTGGTCTTCACAAGGCAGCATCAGAGCTTGGAAAGTGGTCAATCGGCGTAGATGCTGACGAAGCTACATACCCAGCACACGCTGCATACAAGAAGACAATCCTTACATCAATGCTTAAGCGCGTTGACCTTGGTACACGTGCTTTCGTTGCTGATGCTCTTGCAGGCAAGAAGACAGCCGGAGTCAAGACATGGGGATCAAAGCAGGGTGGCGTTGGCTACACAAAAACAGGTGGCTACATCTCTAAGGCTGTAGCAACAAAGATTGATGCAGCTCAGAAGAAGATTGCATCAGGCGCTGTTGTAGTTCCAACAGAAGTTGCTAAGTAATCCCGTTAGATAAAGGCAATTAAGTAAGGCAAGGTGCGTCGCCCTCAAAAGCGGCGCACCTTGCACTTAATAGAGAGAAGAGATTCGTGAGCAATATTCTTGAAGTTTCTGGAATAGAGAAGAAGTATCCAGGTGTCGTTGCAAACCGGGATGTCTCACTCGTTGTACGCGAAGGAAGCATCCACGCGATTATCGGCGAGAATGGTGCCGGTAAATCAACTCTTATGAAGTCGCTCTACGGTCTGATCCGCCCGGATGCCGGAACAATCAAAGTAGCTGGAAAAGAAGTAAATCTAAAGTCTCCACAGGATGCAATTGCCCTCGGAATCGGCATGGTGCACCAACACTTCAAACTTGCAGATAATGCCACTGTCCTTGAGAACGTTATTCTCGGCAGCGAACCATCACGTTTTGGTTTTGTCATTAAATATGACGAAGCCCGGAAAAAGTTAATTGAAATTGCAGAGACCTACCAATTAGATATCGACCCAGATGAGCGTCTATCTAATCTTGGAGTAGGAGAACGCCAGCGAGTAGAGATTGCAAAAGTTCTCTTCCGTGGCGCAAAGATTCTTATCCTTGACGAACCAACAGCAGTACTTGTCCCACAAGAAGTTACCGAACTCTTCAATAACCTGAAAGAGTTGGTAAAGAAGGGCCTCACCGTTCTCTTTATCTCACATAAACTCGATGAAGTTCTCTCTATCTCGGATGAGATCACCGTGATGCGCCAAGGAACAACGGTTGCTTCACTTACTCCAGCAAACACTTCAAAGAAGGCCCTTGCTGAACTCATGGTTGGCGGCGAACTTCCAAAGCCAATCGCTGGTAATTTAGTCGTGAGCGAGAAGAGCTTCCTTTCAATTAAGAACGCCTCATATGCTCGCGAAGATGGTCGCGAGATTTTGCATTCTCTTAACTTGGAAGTCCATGGCGGAGAGATTGTGGGTCTTGCCGGAGTTGAGGGAAACGGCCAGAGCGAACTCATTGAATTGGTGATGGGACTTTTACGAACAAATACAGGTTCAGTTGAAGTACTTGACCTCGACACTTCAACTACGCTGACAAAAGACATTAGAAATGCAGGAGTTGCCTATATTCCACAGGATCGCCAACGCGATGGAATTTTGATGGCTGCGCCACTGTGGGAGAATCGCATCCTCGGACACCAGTTCGCTACCCCGATGGCAAATGGCGTGTGGATTAATAAGAGCGCTGCAGCGGAAGACTCTGCTCGAGTCATTGAAGAATTCGATGTGCGCACACCTGGCATCAATGTTTTGGTCAGCGCTCTCTCTGGTGGAAATCAGCAGAAATTTATTGTCGGTCGCGAACTCAGCGGTGACCCTAAGTTGATTATTGCAGCGCAACCAACGCGCGGTGTTGATGTTGGCGCGCAAGCGATTATTTGGGAGCACTTGATGCGCGCTCGATCCCGTGGAGCAGCAATTCTCTTAGTCTCAGCAGATCTAGAAGAACTCTTCTCGCTCTCTGACCGAATCGCAGTTATTTACAGTGGAAGTATCGTCTCCGTGCTCGATCCGGCGAAGACAACCCCAGAAGATCTGGGTCTAGCAATGACAGGAGCTGCGAACTAATGAAAAGAAATAAACTTTTCTGGGGCGCGGTAGCTCCAGTTGCAGCAATCTTTACCTCGCTCGTTTTGATGTACATCATTCTCTCGCTCCGTGGCGCAGATCCATTTGCTCTCTTTAAGTTGATGGTTTCTTATGGATTTGATCCGCGAAACTTGGTCTCTGAAACCAACTTAACTGTCTCCTATTACTTAGCGGGAGTGGCTGCCGCTATCGGCTTTAAAATGCTCCTTTTTAACATTGGTATCGATGGCCAATATCGAATGGGCGCTTTCTTTGGCGCCGTGGTCGGTGCAGCAATCGATCTTCCACCTATTTTGCACGTTGCGGTAATCATTGTTGTTGCGATGATTGCTGGTGGTGCATGGGCTGCGATTGCCGGTTACCTCAAGGTAAAGCGCGGTGTCTCTGAAGTTATCAGTAACATCATGCTCAACTTTATTGCCGCAGCAATCATTGCATTCTTACTTAGCCCTAACTTGCTTGGCTCACTGCCTGAAGGCTCTCAGAATGTGCAGACCAAGCCGATTCCGGCAAGCGGTCAAATGCCGACCATCAAGATGTTTGAAGGAGAGGTCTACTCCGTCATCTTCCTGGCGCTCTTTGTTGGAATCGCGTACTGGATCATGCTGAACAAGACGGTCTTCGGCTTCAACTTACGAGCAACTGGACTCTCATTCCGTGCAGCTCGTTCTAGTGGCGTCAATGCACCTCGAATGATCTTTATAACGACCATTCTCTCGGGTGCGATAGCTGGCCTAGTTGGTATCGGAACTTTGCTCTCTGATACTCACTCATACAGCATGGCATTCCCATCTGGCTTTGCCTTTACCGGTCTCTCACTTGCGATTCTCGGACGTAACCATCCAGTCGGAATCTTCTTTGCAGCATTCCTCTGGTCTTTCCTCGAGCGCGCTGGACAGGTTCTAGAGTTCGAAGGTATCCCGCCTGAGATCGTAATTGTCATGCAGGGAACTATCGTTCTTTGCATCGTTATCGCTTATGAAGTCGTCGCTCGAATCAATCTGCGTCAACAGCAGAAGGCGGTTGGAAAAGTAAGCGCAGAACTCGTAAGTGAAGGAGAGGCAAAGTAATGAGCACAGAGACAACTTCGAACTCGACCGTGGCTCCTTCTTCCATGAAGAGTAAGGCGAAATCACTGGTCTCATCTCCAGCCAGAATCGCAATTCTTGTCGCCATTCTTCTCTTTATCCTTTCAATTGTTGAGAAGGTAACGGGCTCCACTGATATCTCTTCACCAGGCACATCAAGTGCAACTCTTCGTTTCGCTATTCCACTTTTGATGGCGGGCCTTGGCGGCCTCTGGGCTGAACGCGCAGGCGTTATCAATATTGGTCTCGAAGGCATGATGATTGTTGGAACGTGGACAGGCGCCTGGTTTGGTTTCAAACATGGACCACTCATTGGTTTACTTGCAGCTGCTTTCTTCGGACTGCTCTCTGGTTTATTCCATGCCATCTTGACGGTCAAGATTGGTATCGATCAGGCGGTATCGGGTCTGGCAATCAACTTGATTGCTGCCGGAGGTGCCAGATATCTCTCAGGAATCTTCTTCCCTTCCGTTGGTGGTGACCGTACTGTCTCGCCTCCAGTGGATTCATTCCCCACCTTTACAGTGCCAGGAATATCTCCGCTACTGCAGAGCATTGATGAAAAGAACATCTTCTACATCTCTAATGTCGCGGGAATCCTCAATGGATTTACCAAAGAGATTTCTCTAGTCACCGTCTCCTTCCTGCTCTTTGTTCCAATCACTTCCTGGATTCTCTGGCGTAGCAAGTTCGGTCTACGAATGCGTTTCTCTGGCGAAAATCCAATGGCAGCTGAATCTCTTGGAATCAATGTCTATCGGATTCGCTATGTCGCAATCGCAATCTCAGGAATGCTCGCATCCCTAGGAGGTGCATACCTTGCGCTGATTGCATCCTCTGTCTATCGCGAAGGCCAGACCGCAGGTCGCGGCTTTATCGGACTGGCAACTGTCATCTTCGGTAACTGGAAGCCAGGGGGAGTCTTTGCTGGCTCGATCCTCTTTGGATTTACGGATGCACTTCGCGTCCGTCAGAACGAATCAGTGATGTCACTGATTATTGTTGGTGGAATTGTGGCTGCGCTGCTTGCTCTCTACTTTGTTCTATCTAAGAAGTGGAAGCCTGCGCTGTATTCAAGCATCGTTGCAGTTTTTGCTCTCTGGATCAATAAGACAGTTGATGTCATTCCACAAGAATTCGTCACTGTCTTCCCTAACTTCGCAACGCTCATTGTTCTGACCTTCCTAGCGCAGAGACTTACCCCTCCGGCCGCCGCTGGTATGCCGTATCGACGCGGTTCAGAGTAAGGGCGGTTGAGTCAATGACAGTCGACTGGAGCTCTCCAGTACTTTCTAGCTTGCAGCCAGTTGTTAAGAACTCTTCTTTGGTGAAGATCAATGAAGAGCGACTAATCAGCGTGGCTGACTGGATGGCATATGAAGAGTTTGCAAAACCAGATGGCTCAATGCTCTTTGATTTTGGAAATGATCCAGACTTTTTAATGGATTTCACCTTGGTGGTCAATACGATGAACTTCGCATTCACTAATTTTGATACCGGCGTTAAGTTTGAGACTGATTACATGGGTAAGCGATGGTGCGACTCAGAAGCAATGCTCGCCTCACTTCATCGTGCTCATAAGGCAGGAATTCCATTCTTCACCGGTGAGTATCTAGCCAATCTCACCCGCAAGGATCTAGAAAACGTCTTTGCTGGAACAATTGAGATGCCAATGCTCGATGAGCGCGTCATTATCTTTAATGAGGTAGGACGGGTCTTGGTGGAGAAGTACCAGGGCCGTTACTCCAACTTTGTCCGTGACTGTGCTCCGCGCCTCTATGACAACGGAAATGGCCTGCTAGAACGCCTCACTTCAGAGTTCCCGCGCTTTAACGATGTCAGCGATTACAACGGCTCCAAGGTGCAGATATTTAAGTTGGCACAGCTTGGTATCTGGGGAATGCATCTCGCCTTATCGCCACGTAAGGCATGGGCGCTAGAGGATGCAGATAAATTGACTGCCTTTGCAGATTACATCGTTCCAGTCGGAATGCGTGTGACAAAGATTTTTGAGTATGCACCAGCCCTGGAAGAGCAGATCAATTCACTTGTTGAAGTACCGAGAAATAGCCAAGCCGAAATCGAACTCCGCGCTAATTCAATCTATGCGATTGCTCGACTAACGGAGGAGATTAATAAGCGCCGACCAGGTATGGATCCATTGCTGCAGCCACAGGTTGATTTCAGATTCTGGAAGACCTACCACGCAACTCATTGGCCACATCACCTGACAAAGACTGTGATGTATTGATTATGAAAATCTACTTTGCAGGTCCACTCTTCACGCCATATGAGCGCGCATATATTGATCAGTGCGCAAAGCGGATGAGAGATGCCGGCATGGAGGTCTTCGTACCACATGAGATTCCATTGCCGGACCCAGTAACTCCAAAGTTCATTTTTGAAACAGATGCACGCGAAGTCCTAGGTGCAAATGTTGTTCTTGCTCTTCTTGATGGCCCGATGGTCGATGACGGAACAGCAAATGAGATTGGAATTTTCTGGGCTGAGATGCGTCACGACAAATCGAAGAAGGGCATGATTGGGCTCGTCACCGACACTCGTGTCATTCGTGATCGCAACATGATTGATGGAAAAGGCATCAATCTCTTTGTTCGTGGATGCGTGGAAGATGCCGGGCATGTTGTAGATAGTTTTGATAAAGCTTTTGAAATTCTGCTCAAGTGGCAGCAAGAAATAGACTCCTAATTTTCTAGTCTATTTTTAAACCGTAGAAAAAGAGAGAAACTGAGGAACTCTTGGCTGGGTCTTACGTATCAATAATGCGCAAACCTCAAGCTTTATCAACAATCGGATTCGGAATGATTGGCCGAATCCCATTAGCGATGAACACGGTGGCACTTGTCTTTCTAGTCTCTGATGTGAGGGGATCCTTTACCCTCGCTGGTCTCACATCAGCCTTCTATACCCTCTCTGGGGCGGCCATTAGCCCTCGTGTAGGTAAGTTGGCAGATCGCTACGGCACCAGAGCAGTATTCCTACCTGTGACTGCAATTAATATTGTGGCAACGCTCGGCGTTCTCTACTTTATCCATCACTCAACTTTTGGATTGCTCTTATTTGCCGCTCTTGCTGGTGCTACCTTTCCAAATTTTGGAACAATCACTCGTACCCGTTGGAGCAGATCTATCTCTGATCCAAAAGAGTTAGATTCAGCGCTATCGCTTGAATCTGTCTTCGATGAGACTGCATTCGTTGTCGGCCCAGCCTTAGCTGGACTACTCCTCTCTCTCCATGGCTCAAACTCTCCTCTGATTGCTTCCATGATTTTCTTATCTG
The DNA here is from genome assembly GCA_041303595.1 of Actinomycetes bacterium. Lineage (GTDB taxonomy): Bacteria > Actinomycetota > Actinomycetes > Nanopelagicales > Nanopelagicaceae > Planktophila. The sequence goes on along the minus strand of JBFYOW010000005.1, from coordinate 15,410 downwards.
TGGCCGGACTCGGAATTGCTCTGACAAGTACCGATCATGGCGGCTTTGCGAAGGTGCATGAAGATCATGCGCGCGGCATTCTTGCAATTCCGTATATCAAAACACTTCTACTTTCACTGATCTCACTGGGCTTACTCTTTGGATCAAACTTTGTTGTGATTATTGCCGTTGCCACCGAGGGTGGAAGGGAAGCAGAAGGTGGGCTCTGGGTTGGCCTCTATCCAATCGGTAGCGCAGTCTCTGGTCTCATTTATGGGTTAATTCATTGGAAGATATCGAGTTCTATTCGTTACACCGCATCGCTAGTCATCATGACTTTCTGTACTTCCGGCATTCTTTTCTTCCAGGACTTAGAGACAATCGTTTTCTGGATTATCGTTTCTGGAATTGCAATCGGGCCCGCTTTGATTTCAGCAAATGCATTTATGAAAGAACTCGTGCCACTCAGTCGTCTCAATGAGTCATTTGCCTTTTTAGGCGCAGCGCTATCAATTGGGATAACTTTGGGAAGTACGATTAGCGGTGTAATCGTCGATAAACTCGATGGCTGGAAAGGCTTCTATTTCATGACTGGAGCTACCGCTCTTGCCGCTCTTATCTCAATTGCAGGTTGGAATTTCCATAAGGAGATATCAGATTCGGAGGTCGCGCAATGAAGGTGATTCTTGATACCGATCCAGGAATTGATGATGCTCTCGCACTTATCTTGCTCAAAGCTATGCCAGAGGTCTCTCTTCAGGCTATAACTACAACACACGGCAACACCACGGTCGCCAAGTGCACCGATAACGCCCTCAAACTTGTAGAACTCTTAGGTATGCAGGATATTCCTGTTGCAGAGGGTGCGCATGAGCCTTTAGTAAAAACGTTATCCGTTGCCGAGGAGACTCATGGAGATACCGGCCTTGGCCATGCAGTTCTGCCACCAGCAAAGATCAAGCCAGTTGCCACAAACGCAGCAAATCTCATTATCGATATCGTCAATGCCAATCCAGGCGAAATCACAATTCTGACTATTGGTCCTGTTACTAACCTTGCACTGGCTCTTCTGAAAGAGCCCACATTGCGTAAGAAGATAAAGAACGTTGTTGCCATGGCCGGAACAATTCACTATCCAGGAAATGCAACGCCATCATCTGAATATAACGTTTTCTGCGATCCAGAAGCTTTCGATGTTCTCTTGCGTTCTGGTATTGATCTCACAATTGTTCCACTCGATGTGACGTACAAGTGTCTCTTCACTAAGGCACATATCGAGAGATTGGCAGGAGCTAAGGAAGATATCCGCACTTTTATCGATCGCTCTACCGCTTTCTATATGGAGTTCCATGCGGAGTATCAAGGAATAGAGGGTTGTGCAGTTAACGATCCACTCGCAGCGGCCATTCTCGTAAAGCCAGAACTTGTGACCTTCCGTGATTACTATGTAGATATCGAACTCCATGGCGAATTCACGAAGGCAAAACTCTCCGCTGATCACTTTGCAGCAACAGGCAATAAGCCAAATGCCAAAGTTGCCATGGAGGTGGATGTAGATGGATTTATGGACTTCTTTATCGAGCGAGTAAAGACGCTATGAGCGAGAAGCAGTACCATCTTCAACTCTCGCCAGGAGATGTTGGAGAGTATGTATTGCTTCCAGGTGATCCAGGACGTGCCGAAGTCATCGCAAGACACTTTGATGACGCCCACCATGTGGCCACTAATCGCGAGTATGTGACGTACACCGGCTATCTCGATGGCGTAAAGGTCTCTGTTACATCAACTGGAATTGGCTGCCCCTCATCGGCAATAGCTATGGAAGAGCTCGTCCGCGTTGGGGCAAAAACTTTCATTCGCGTTGGCACCTCTGGCTCAATTCAACCAGGTACAAAATCTGGCGAGCTTGCAATCGTCTCTGGCGCTATCCGTGATGAGGGGACATCAAGTCATTACATGCCAATTGAGTTTCCGGCAGTTGCAGACCTAGAAGTTATTTACGCTCTCAAGAAAGCCGCGACCGCCAAGGAACTTCCTTTTAGAGTCGGAATATCGCAATCAAAAGATTCTTTCTACGGTGAGGTTGAACCAGAGCACTCTGGCGTTACCTCGAGACTTCTGGAGAGATGGCGCGCGTGGGAGATTGGGGGAGCAATCTGCTCTGAGATGGAGGCCTCAACTCTCTTTGTACTTGCATCTATGCTCCGAGTACGAGCAGGTGGCATTATGGTGATGCATGGAGAAGGTGAACTTGGCTCACTTGAGCCATTGATAGAGACAGCAGTTTTGGCAATTCGCGAATTAATCAAGGGAGATCAAAGTGCTCAATGAAGAGAAGCAATATCACATCCAATTAAAAAAAGGTGATGTCGGAAAATATGTACTGCTTCCAGGAGATCCTGGCCGTTGCGAGCCAATTGCTGCGCTCTTTGATAACCCCGTTCACGTTGCAAGTAATCGTGAATACAACACCTATACCGGTTATCTCGATGGCGTAAAGGTATCTGTTACTTCAACCGGTATTGGTTGCCCATCTGCTGCAATCGCACTGGAAGAGTTGGTGCGGGTAGGTGCAGATACATTTATTCGCGTTGGAACCTCTGGCCATATTCAGCCAGATAGCGTCTCTGGAGAGCTCGCAATCATCACTGCCGCTATTCGCGATGAAGGAACGTCAAAACATTACATGCCCATCGAATTTCCAGCTGTTGCTGATATCGAGCTTGTGGCAGCAATTAAGCGAGCAGCAATCAAAAACGGTGCGAAATATCGCCTTGGCATCACACAGTCAAAGGACTCTTTCTATGGCCAACATGAGCCAGAGCGCATGGGAGTTGCGGCAGATTTGCTTAACCGCTGGAAAGCGTGGGAGATCGGCGGCGCTATCTGTTCTGAGATGGAAGCCTCAGCGCTCTTTGTGATTGCATCAATGTTGCGGGTTCGCGCAGGTGGAGTCATGGCAGTACATGCCAAGGATCCAATGCCGCCGCTAGATCAATTATTGAAGACCGCCGTTGATTCACTTCGTGAAATTATCGCCGAAGATAAGGCTAACGGTCGAGCAGTCGATTAAGCCTTTCCGGCCTTTTCTACCGCATCGAGCATCATCGTCCAGAACTTATCGAAATCTAATTCGAGTGCGACATCTACATTTGTAGAACCGCCATTTCGATTGTAGATATCTACCACTGTGGCACCTCGAGTAAATGTTCCATTGAGCTCGATTTCCACATTTGAGCGGCGTGTTTTCACGACAGAGCGATCAATGAGAAGTGCAATCGCGACGGGGTCATGCAGCGGTGGATCTGGCATCTCAAAGACATCGTTATAGGTAGAGGCAAAGAATTTAAGAAGGCCGATAACGGTCTGAGAAAGGTCTGTTCCCATCGCCTCCAGCTTTGCAAATATTGGCTTGGTAACGAGAGCTTGGTGGGTTACATCCAATCCGCACATAGTTAACGGAATTCCACACTTCATCACGATATCGGCAGCTTCCGGATCCATCCAGATATTAAATTCTGCATAAGGCGTGCGGTTTCCACGCGATGCGCTGCCTCCCATAAAGACAATCTCTGCCACATTAGAACGTAGCTCTGGATAAAGTTTTAAAAAGAGTGCGATATTTGTAAGTGGCCCAGTTGCAACGAGAGTAACCTTTTCCGGATGCTCACGAACTACCTTTGCGATCAGGTCAACGCCAGAAATCTTCTCAAGTTCAAAAGTTGGTTGTGGAAGTGGTGCGCCATCGAGGGCGGTCTCACCATGGATATCTGTCGCTGGGGGCAATAAGCCAAGAATTGCATTACCAGCACCTTCGGCCACCGGAACGCTAATCTTTGCAAGAGCACAGATACGTAGTGCGTTCTCTGTGACTTTAGCAATAATCCCATTTCCGGAGACAGTTGTAATTGCAAGGAGATTGATATTCGGGTTATGTGCCGCCAAAATCATTGCAAGTGCATCATCATGGCCTGGGTCGCAATCAAGAACTATCGGTGTTGGCTTCATGTGAGCAAGAATAACGAAATACCCTCTTCTCAGTAAGTGTAAGCAAGGATAAGATTCACGCATGGCTCTCACCGATGGCTCGCTTCCATCTATAAAAGGATTTTTGCGGACCCTCTCACCGGTTGATCAGGTAGGTGCAGATGCGCGGGCTGCGATGCTCGCTACGAGAAGTATTAAAACCGCCAGTAAGCGCTGGGCGATCGATATGGCAATCAGCATGATTGACCTAACAACTCTTGAGGGCGCAGATACTGAAGGAAAAGTGAAGGCAATCTGCAATAAAGCGATTCGCCCAGATCCAACGGATCCAACGGTTCCTCATGTCGGTGCGATTTGTGTGTACAACGACATGGTTTCAATTGCACGTAAACATCTTGATGCCAGCGGTGGCCATGACATTCCAGTAGCAGCTGTCTCAACGGCCTTTCCATCTGGTCGCGCCTCTCTTGAGGTTAAAGAACGAGATACAAAAGATGCAATCGCCAATGGCGCGACAGAGATTGATATGGTCATCGACCGCGGTGCTTTTCTATCGGGCGACCTCGAAAAGGTTTATAGCGAGATTGTCTTCATTAAATCTCTCTGCGAAGGCAAAGCCCATCTCAAGGTAATTCTCGAGACCGGTGAGCTCGTCACGTATGACAATGTCCGCAAAGCATCGTTCTTAGCTATGGCGGCAGGCGCAGATTTCATCAAGACGAGTACCGGCAAAGTGTCACCAGCGGCGACAGCGCCTGTTGTCTTGGTGATGTTGGAAGCGGTCCGCGATTTCTATCAAATGACCGGCCAACGTATCGGTGTAAAGCCAGCTGGTGGAATTAGAACGACAAAAGATGCAATCAAGCAGTTAGTTCTAGTAAAAGAGACCGCTGGCGAAGAATGGCTCAACCCAGAGTTATTCCGAATCGGTGCAAGTGCACTTCTCAACGATCTCCTCATGCAACGTAAGAAACTCACCTCTGGCCATTACGAAGGCCCTAACTACGTAACATTGGATTAACGATGACATTTGAATACTCGAGCGCCCCAGAGTCAAAGGCTATTGTGAAGTTAGACCCTGTTTACAAGCTCTACATCGGAGGCAAGTTTGTTGCGCCAAAGTCAGGTAAGACTTTTGCAACCATCAATCCGGCAACAGAAGAGGTTCTGGCAAAAGTTGGATATGCCGAGAAAGCAGATGTAGATAAGGCTGTTAAAGCAGCCCAAGCTGGTTTAAAGATCTGGTCAAAGATGGCTCCATCAGAGCGAGGCAAGTATCTCTATCGCATCGCTCGAATTATGCAGGAGCGCGCTCGAGAGTTTGCAGTGCTTGAAACTATGGATAACGGAAAGCCAATCCGTGAAACTCGCGATATCGATATTCCACTTGCTGCTGCTCACTTTTTCTACCATGCAGGGTGGGCAGATAAATTAGAGCATGCAGGCGTTGGCTCCAATCCAAAGCCCTATGGCGTTGTTGGACAGATCATTCCGTGGAACTTCCCGCTATTGATGCTGGCATGGAAAATTGCCCCTGCACTGGCAACTGGAAATACAGTTGTGTTAAAGCCTGCCGAGACAACACCTTTGACTGCGATGCTCTTTGCCCAAGTCTGCGAACAAGCTGAACTTCCAGCAGGTGTTGTAAATATTGTGACCGGCGATGGTGCAACAGGCGCTGCAATCGTCAACCATCCAGATATCAGCAAAATTGCATTTACTGGTTCGACAGATGTCGGAAAGTTGATTGCGCGTTCTGTCGCGGGAACAAATAAAGGTTTGACGCTCGAACTCGGTGGCAAAGGCGCTAATATTGTCTTTGAAGATGCGCCAATTGATGAGACCGTTGAAGGCATAGTCAATGGAATCTTCTTCAATCAAGGACATGTCTGCTGCGCAGGATCACGTCTTCTTGTTCAAGAAAACATTCAGGATGAAGTCTTAGAAAAACTCAAGCGTCGAATGGCTCAGATTAGAATGGGCGATCCACTCGATAAAAACACAGATATCGGCGCTATCAACTCGAAGGAACAACTTAAGAAGATTACAGAGCTTGCAAATTCAGGCGACGAAGAAGGCGCAATGCGCTTCTCGCCAAGTTGCACTATCCCAGGTAAAGGATTCTGGTTCCCACCAACCATCTTTACCGGAGTCACACAAGCGCACCGAATTGCTAGCGAAGAAATCTTTGGACCTGTCCTCTCTGTTATCTCCTTCCGCACACCACAAGAAGCGATTGAGAAGGCGAATAACACTCCATTTGGCCTCTCTGCCGGAATCTGGACCGATAAAGGTTCACGAATTCTCTGGACCGCCAAGCACCTACGTGCCGGCGTTATCTGGGCCAATACATTTAATAAGTTTGATCCTGCTAGCCCATTTGGTGGCTATAAGGAGTCGGGCTGGGGACGCGAAGGTGGTCGCCACGGACTCTCGGCATATTTGAAGGGAGCAAAGTAATGGCGAACTCAACTCCACGTCTTGATGTGAAGAAGACCTATAAACTCTTTATTGGCGGTGCATTTCCGCGCAGCGAATCAGGTCGTACCTATGAGGTGAAGAGTGCAAAGGGTGTATTCATCGCAAACCCATCACTCGCCTCACGCAAAGATCTTCGAGATGCAGTTGTAGCTGCTCGTGCCGCACATAGCGGTTGGTCGAGCGCGACTGCATTTAATCGCGGTCAGATTCTCTATCGCATTGCAGAGATGATGGAGGGGCGTACCAGCCAATTCATCGATGAGATTGTTGCCCTTGAAGGCGTTACGCCAGCTGCTGCCAAGAAGCAGGTAGAGCAGGCAATCGATCTTTGGGTTTGGTATTCAGGATGGTGCGACAAGATTGGTGCTATCTATGGCTCAACCAATGCCGTCTCAGGTTCTTACTACAACTTCACAATCCCTGAATCACTTGGAGTTGTCGCAACATTTGCTCCAGCAAAACAATCACTACTTGGCGCAGTGCAGGCTCTTGCTCCAATTCTTGCCGGAGGAAATACTGCAATTCTCATCGCGAGCGAGAAGTTCCCATTGCCAGCAATCTCATTAAGTGAAGTTATCGGCACCAGTGATGTTCCTGGGGGAGTAGTCAACATTCTTACCGGATCTTCGGCCGAGCTTGCTCCATGGATTGGCTCGCATATGGATATCGATGGCGTAGATGCATCAGGCCTCAACAAAGCTCAGGAGAAAGAGCTTCGTATTGCAGGTGCGGATAATCTCAAGCGAATCCATACCTTTAAAGAGAGCGCATCACCTCAGAGAGTCTTATCCTTTATGGAGAATAAGACTGTCTGGCATCCAATCGGGGTCTAGCCTGAGATTGTCTCTAGCCATAGATTAATCATCGCTGGCGCATCAACCTGCATAGCAACCTTTACCGCTGGAGCATTTGCGTGCGTTGCATCTCCATCATCTTTCCAGGTACGACGGTCACATAGCGTTTGTCCGCGACTTGGGCCAAATGTCGTATCTACGACAACTTTGAAAGTTTCATAAGTTGAAAGTTCTGGCTTAATTGCAGAGGCAACAGCTCCGTAATCTCCGAGAGTCACATCGTGACCAACCTGCTTAATAAAGTGCTCAATCAAACGGCCAGCAAAAGTTGAACAGGTATTGCCTTCTGCAATCAGAGCAGCAGCTTGGGCAGCGTTAACACGTGGCTCCATAAAGACATCAAGTCCATACATAGTGATCGGAACGCCACTGCTAAAGACAATTGCTGCAGCCTCGGGATCGTGCCAGACATTGAACTCTGCGGCGGGCGTTGCATTTCCTACAGAAGCTGAGCCTCCCATCAAGACAATGCGCTCGAGCTTTGCGGCAGTCTCTGGAAATGAACGTAGGAACAGCGCGATATTCGTCAGTGGCCCTAACGGAACAAGTGTTACTGGCTCTGCTGAACTTTCGATTAAATCGCGAATTAATTCGACAGCGGGGCGAGGATCGAGTGCGCGAGCTGAAAGTGGTGTCCCTAGATCGCCAAGGCCATCGCTGCCATGGATATGTTCCGCATAGCGTGATTCATCAATGAGCGGGCGTGTTGCTCCCTTTGAGACCGGAATAGCACCTGCTCCAGCAGCATCTAAAACCTTGAGAGTATTAATGACGACCTGCTTAAGGTTGGTATTTCCATCTACACAGGTAACACCTAGAAGATTAATCTCGGGATGGCGCGCTGCAAAGAGCAGGGCAAATGCATCATCGACACCTGTATCGACATCGAGGATGAGATTCTTCTTCTTGGTCATTGTTCTTCTTCTCTCTAGTTAGTTCTAGCCATTACAGATTCATATCCACGCAATGAAAACGTCGGGCGACGTACAGGTGTTCCGACAAGCTCGAGGTTTGGAAAACGCTTAAAGAGTTCGGGAAGCGAGACTGACATTTCAAGCCGCGCCAACGGTGCTCCGAGGCAGAAGTGGATGCCAGCACCAAAACCAATATGTGGATTGGGATTACGCGTTAAATCCATCTGGTCCGAATTGATAAAAACATCTTCATCGCGATTGGCAGAACCCAGTAAGGAAACTATCTTCTGCCCTTCCTTAATGGCTACGCCACCGATTTCAGTGTCGGCGGTTGCAGTGCGATCAAAGAAATGCAAAGGAGCATCAAAGCGCAAGAACTCTTCGATTGCTGTTGTGGCAATTGCATCTGGCTGACTCTGTAGCAACTTCCATTGATCCGGGTGCTGAAAGGCGGCAACAAGTCCATTTCCAAAGCCATTTACGCTCGCCTCATGGCCGGCGTTAAGCAAAAGCACGCAGGTGGCGATGAGTTCGTGGGCAGAGAGTTTTTCGCCATCTTCGGTGACGCGAGCAAGCTCCGAAATCAGATCTGCTCCCGGTTTTTCAAGGCGAGCAAGCATCAAGCCATGGACGTAATCAGCAAACTCCTTTGCTGCCTTCTTCGCCTCTGCCTTATGTTCATCAGTGGGATTTACTTCATACATCTTTACGATTGCCTGGGACCAAGGCCTTAATAAGTGCTCATCACTATCTGGGAAACCAAGGAGTGCTGCAATAACTTTTACCGGCAGTGGCTCTGCATAGTCGGCGATAAGATCGACATCTGGACCCTTAGCGTCGATTGCATCAAGTAGTTGATTTGTGAGACGTTCGATATCTGGGCGAAGCGCCTCAATTCTCTGGCGCGTAAAAGCCTTAGCAACTAACGAACGTAGTCGGGTGTGCTTGGGTGGTTCGCTATCTAAAATGGAATCGGCATGAAGATAATTAAACTCAAACCATTCGGTATCTGGAGTTTTAGGAATAAAGATTCGCCCCAGAGATTTATTACGAAGAACGTCATTGGCATCAGAGTGCTTTGCTGCCAGAAATAATTGCAGTTCTTCGTGCCAGACCGGCTTACCAAATGAACGAAGTTCCTTTAAAGCAGGATAAGGATTTTCAATGGTATGAAGATCTTTAAAGTCGATCATAAACTTCCTTGATCTGTGAACGATAAATATCCTCTTGCTCGTCATCATCGATGAAAGCGCTATAGATTCCATTTCGAGCGACATCGTGTAGATCGTCTAAGTTCCAGCTATACCCATCAGCAATTTCACGAGCTTCACGGTTCATCGAAGTAGCACTCATAAGTCGGTTATCTGTATTAAGGGTTACATTAAAACCGAGCTTCTTCATGGCGCCAATTTGATGAGTTGCGTAAGAAGCAGCGCCACCAGTCTGCAGATTTGATGTCGGCGCCATTTCGAGGCAGATCTGATTATCGAGAATCTCTTGGGCAAGCGAACCTAGCTTCGCTTCACCACTTGAGAAATCAATGTCATCGATTAAGCGAATACCGTGTCCGATACGTTGTGCTCCACATTCATTTACGGCTAATGCGATGGATTCGACTCCAAAAGCCTCGCCGGCATGGATTGTGTAATGAGCACCGCTATCGCGGAGGTAGTTGAAGGCCTTGATGTGGTCGGTCGGTGGGAATCCGGCCTCAGGTCCTGCAATATCAAAACCGACTACGCCGCGACCTTTGTATTTAACGACTTTAGTTGCAACTTCCTCGCTGACATGATTCTGACGGAGCGCGCAGAGAATATGTTCGACTCGAATCTTCTTACCGTTATGTGCCACTTCTGCCATACCTTGATTGAAGCCTTCAACCGTTGCCTCAATCACTTGGTCCATGGTCAAACCTTTACGCATAAAGAGTTCGGGTGCTCCGCGAACTTCGGCATAGACGACATTATCTGCAGCAAGATCTATGACACATTCACGAGCAACGCGAATAATTTCTTCGGGCGTTTGCATGACAGAAATCGTGTGCTCAAAAGTTTCGAGATATAGCTCGAGAGTTCCAGAGCTACATGCTTCGACAAACCATTTTGCAAGTTGATTAGGTTCGTAACTTGGTAGTTTGGTGTAACCACTGGCCAAAGCATGATCAATCATTGTTTGGGGACGTAATCCACCATCGAGGTGATCATGCAGTAAAACTTTTGGAGCAAGGGCAATCTGTGCTTCAGAAATAAGGAGAGTCATTTAGTTGAGATTCTCTGGTCCAAATGCCCAAGGTAACATCGCACTCATCTTCTCTGGACCATTCGGAGTCATGAGAAGTGCATCATTACCACCGTGCTCAAAAATTAATTGACGACATCGGCCACAGGGAGCAAGGAAGTTTCCGCCGGCATCGACGCAGACAATCGCAACAAGACGTCCACCTCCTGACATGGTGAGGGCACTGATCAATGAACATTCAGCGCAGAGGCCGAGTCCATAACTGGCATTTTCGACATTAGCGCCAGAGATCATTCGACCATCATCGACAAGTGCTGCGACTCCTACTGGAAACTTTGAATAAGGGGCGTATGCCTTCAACATCGCCTCTTTTGCAAGGCTGTGGATTGAATCCCAATCGATATTTGCGCTCATCACAGGAGTCTACGAGATAGGCGATTCTTTGGGAATTGGTCTCATCGCCCTGCCTTTGTTACCATACGCCAGCATTACGGCTGCGGAAAAGCGATTTTCCACAAGTAACTCAATGGCGGGTTGCCCGAGCGGCCAATGGGAGGGGACTGTAAATCCCCCGGCTCTGCCTTCGAAGGTTCAAATCCTTCACCCGCCACCAGTATTTCTCACATTAAGATTGCGAGATGCAATCTAGCCAGACGCAAGAGATTCAAAAACGAACTGTAAAAATTCTGGCAACAGTCCAAGTCCTCAGCGGTGTTGGCACCGCTGGCACGGTAGCGGCGGGGTCGCTCTTAGTCGCCTCGATTAGCAACTCTGAGACTCTCGCTGGGTTGGCACAAACCTCATCAGTTCTTGGCGCCGCTGCAATGGCGATTCCACTTTCACGTCTAACTCAAAGAGGCGGACGCCGACTTGGTTTAGCGATCGGATATGGATTAGGTGCTTTTGGTTCCCTAGTAGCAATTACCGGTGGAACGCAGCGTTCACTCTTCTTGATGCTAGTAGGAACATTTCTTGTAGGGGCTGCATCGGCCTCTGCACTTCAAGCTCGTTTTGCAGCGACTGATTTAGCGCTCTCCGAATCACGCTCCAAACAACTCTCCCTAGTTGTCTGGGGCTCAACGGTTGGTGCCGTTGCGGGCCCCAATTTGATGGGACCCTCAGGAGAGGTCGCAGAAAGTTTTGGCCTGCCAAGACTTGTCGGGCCATATTTATTGGCACTTTTAACTCTCACATTGGGAGCACTAGTTATTCAGGCATTTCTGAAACCTGATCCATATTTGTTAGCAAGCAAGTTGCAACATGGCGCCCAAACAAAACCACCATTACTTCCACTGCGAATTAGTTTGCAAAGAATTAAGTCAGAACCGAAGTCGCTCTTTTCTATTGCAACTATTGCCGTAGGCCATGCGGTGATGGTTTCAATTATGGTTATGACCCCAGTTCATATGGCGCATGTTGATGTCACGATTGAAGTAATTGGATTAGTTATCAGCATACATATCTTAGGAATGTATGCATTCTCTCCAATTATTGGTTGGCTAAGCGATCGCCTTGGTCGAGTAGTTCTTATTCAACTTGGATTGGCAATCCTCCTACTCTCTGCACTTGTAAGTGGATTTAGCCCAGCAGGTAATGCAGTCATGATGGGAAGCGGTTTATTCCTGCTTGGCTTAGGTTGGTCCTGTACTTTGATTGCGGGATCAACTCTTCTTACCGAGTCAGTGGATAGTGACTTTAAATCTTCTGCCCAAGGAGCGAGTGATTTGATGATGAATCTCACCGGTGCGGTGGGAGGCGCTTTGGCTGGAGTGATCATTAGTCTCCTTGGCTACGGATGGCTCTGTTTTATCTCAACAGTCCCAGTCATTATTCTTGCGCTGGCTTCACTTTCGAAGAAACTCTCATCCCCTTCACTCCTGCAATAGATTTGCAACTCGACAACTCGACTACCCAACTATAAAATTTGCGACGGTCATGAGTTCCAGCATTAAGCCCCGGCTAACTGGACGGCAACCCTCCACCGCGGCGGGGTGCTCCGGGTGAGGACCAGGCCGATAAGTAAAAATTATCGGCAAGCGTGGGTCTAACTAACTGCACTTTTCAAGTTAGTTTGGTTAGTGATGATCCCCTGACATATTAGGAGATTACGTTGAAAAAGCGTTTCGGTATTTTTTCAGCTGTTGCAATTGCAGCAGCGCTCACACTTTCAGGATGCTCATCATCTGAGTCATCATCTTCTACTGCAGCATCATGCGAAAAGGGAGATCTTGCAACAGTTACTGAAGGCAAGCTCACAATCGCAACAGGCGAGCCTGCTTACTACCCATGGATCATCGATGATGCACCAGAGACCGGAAACGGTTTTGAAGGTGCCGTTGCATATGCAGTTGCTAAGCAGCTTGGATTCGATGCAGCAGATGTAACTTGGGTCCGCACAACATTTGACTCGGCTGTCACACCAGGTGAGAAGAACTTTGACTTTAACTTGCAGCAGTTCTCAATTACAGAAGAGCGCAAGAGCGCAGTCGATTTCTCTTCTCCTTACTACACAGCACCACAGGCAATCGTTTCATTCAAGGGCAGCAAGATTGATGGTAAGTCATCAATTGCAGAGCTCAAGAGTGCAAAGCTTGGTGCAGCCGTAGGTACAACATCACTCGATGCAATTGAAAACCAAATTGGTTCAACGCCACAGGTATTCAACGACAATGCTGCCGGAGTTTCAGCGCTTAAGAATAAGCAGATTGACGGCCTCGTCGTAGATCTACCAACAGCGTTCTACCTATCTGGAGTTGAAGTTCCAAACGGCCTCATCGTTGGTCAGCTTCCATCTACAGGTTCAGGCGATCAGTTTGGTCTTCTGCTCTCTAAGGGAAGCAAGCTCACTGCCTGTGTTTCTGGCGCAGTTGATGCAATAACTGCAGATGGAACCCTGGCAACAATTACAGATAAGTGGCTAGCAACCGATGCTGGCGCACCTGTATTGAAGCCTTAATAGGAATCAAGAAGTAAAGACGGTAGTTTGGCGACCATGACAGAGAAGCAAAGCTCTGCGTGGTCGCCAAGCTCACGTGAAATCGAACGCCGCAAATCACGGCGCGCGATAAGCCGCAAGCAAGCAGGTATTGCTGCGGCTTCTTCTATTTTTGTTTTAGGAACCCTCCTAGTAATTCTCGTGACTAGCCCGGGTTGGGAGACGGTCAAGGCCACCTTCTTTGATATTGAATACGGCAAAGAGGTTTTCCCAACAGTTGTTAAAGGCTTATGGATCAATCTCCAGTTGACCTTCATCGGGGGAGCAGCTATTGGACTCATTGCTCTGGGTCTTGCACTCTTACGCACAACAAAATCGCCAGCACTTACCCCCTTTAGATTTTTAGCAACTGCCTACGTTGATATTTTCCGTGGCGCACCACTGATCTTGATTATTCTTCTTGTTGGCTTCGGTGTTCCAGCTCTCGGCCTCAAAGGTATTTCCAGCAATGTCATTTTCTTAGGTACCGTGGCTGTCGTTCTTACGTACTCCGCATATGTTGCAGAGGTAATTCGAAGCGGAATTTTATCTATCCATCCAAGTCAGCGAGCCGCCGCACGTTCCTTAGGGCTAACTTCGGGTCAGACGATGCGCTTCGTTGTTCTTCCGCAAGCTATTAGAAGAGTTGTTCCACCTTTGCTCAATGATTTTGTCTCACTCTTAAAGGACACAGGATTGGTATCAATTCTCGGTGTGACAGATGCTGTTCGAGCGGCCCAAATCAATGCCAGCCGTACCTTTAACTACACCCCATATGTAGTTGCTGCAATTTTATTCTTGCTCATCACTATTCCCATGACTCGATATACAGATCGTGCCATCAGACAGCGCACCAGTGTCCAAAACTCTGAAGGTGCAATCTAATGAGCAACGTTCTAGAACTTCTCAATCTCCGAAAGTCTTTCGGTGCAGAACTCGTATTAAATGATTTGTCGCTAACGGTTCCGGAACACACTGCAACTGTTTTGATTGGCGCATCGGGTTCAGGTAAATCAACTTTGCTTCGTTGTATTAACCTGTTGGAATCTATCGATGATGGTCAGATTTTCTTAGATGGTAAAGAGATTTCAGATCCTTTGGTAAATGTAGACGAGGTTCGCCGCCGCTTAGGAATGGTCTTTCAATCCTTTAACTTATTTCCTCACAAAACTGTTTTGGAAAACATCACGCTGTCTCCGATTAAAGTGCATGGAAAGAGCAAAGATGAAGCAAATTCTCATGCGATGCAGCTTCTTAAGCGTTTCGATTTAGCGGATAAGGCCGACCAGTACCCCGACCGCCTTAGCGGCGGACAGCAGCAGCGTGTAGCAATCATCAGATCTTTAGCTGTCAGTCCTCGCTTGCTCCTGCTCGATGAAGTTACATCCGCGCTGGATCCAGTCTTGGTTAACGAGGTACTTAGCGCTGTTCGTGATTTGAAGAGTGATGGAATGACGATGGTCTTGGCAACCCATGAAATGGGATTTGCTACTCAGGTAGCAGATGAGGTCTGCTTCCTAGAATCCGGCAATATTGTCGAACGTGGCAGTGCAGAACAGGTGTTGCATAATCCGCAGAACCCAAAGACACAGGAGTTCTTAAAGCGAGTACACCAGGCTGGACGCCTCTAGAGAGCTGTTCGTTTAATAAAATCAACCGTCATATCTGGGTAATTCCACATAATCACATGGGCACAGTTATCGACAACAACCCAACGTGAATGGGCAGGGGCAACGCTCTTCTCTTGTGCAATCTCTTCCGGCAGCGTTAAATCGTAATCGCCGAAGATAATCGAAACTTTGACCTGTTCTGGAACGTGGGAATCAAACTTACGTCCGCGAAGTCCGCGCCATAGTGGCATGTAACCTTTAGATCGCGCCATCGCAATCACTGAATCACGACATGATTCATAACTGAGTTCGCGCCACAAGTGTGTGATCTTTCGATAACCAACTGCCTTGAGGGGTGGGAGGCGAAAAGCGA
>JBFYOW010000004.1:0-33598 GCA_041303595.1 Actinomycetes bacterium | reverse complement strand
CGCAATTAGTCGTCTCGATTGGATTGATGAAACCATTCCAGGGTGGCAGGCAACGATGGAGCCACTTGCCACTGGTCTGAGCACTGCGATTTCAAAACTCCTCGATGAAGCGATTGCTTCGCAGGGCAGCGAATATGAGGAGTCGTTATCGGCCGCCCCAGTAGGCGCGATTGCAGGTTTATTACGCTCATTTATCGGCACTATGATTGCTACTCAGTTAGGCCAAGCGATAGGTGCGATTGCATCGACTGCTACTGGCGCCCACGATGTGGGGCTGCCAATTCTCCAGCCAGCTCGATCACTATTGATACCTGAGAACATTGAAAAATGGGGCGTAGATACTGAGATTACAAAGAGTGAAATTTACTTATTCCACGCACTTCGTGAAGGTGCAGTTGCTCGACTCTTTGAACATAACCCTTGGATTGTCTCTTATATCCGAAGCGCAATAGTTGAATACGGAGCGGGTATCCGTATTGATCTTGAGGCAATCCAACGTAAAGCAGAAGAAGCGATGCAAGATATGGGTTCTGCAACGGGAGAACAATCTTTTACAATCTCATTAGACTCTGGAATCTTCACACCAGAAGAGACTCCATCTCAACGTGCAGCACTTGAAAAGTTAGAGACAGTACTTGCTCTCGTTGATGGTTGGGCTGATGATGTAGCAACTCTTGCAGCTGGTGATCGCATTCCATCAATTACTGCTCTTCGCGAACTTCATCGACGAAAGCGTGCAACAAGTGCGCCGGCACAACAACTCTTTAAAACTATGTTGGGCCTAGAGGTTTCACCGAAACTTGCACGCGAAGCGAGCGCATTTTGGAGCCGAATCCGTGAAGTGCGAGATGTATCCTCACGCGATCAACTGTGGAGCGGAATATTGCCTAGCGCGACCGAACTCCTGGCGCCCGATCTCTTCCTTGCCTCAACCGAAATTCCGGATGATCTCTCCGGGTTGATCTAGTTAGCCTTATCTAACTCTTCCTATTTAATTACTGGCAGTAAAAAGCGAAGCCCCCGGCTACTTTTCAATATCTGCCTTCCCCTTGCAGATATCGAGGTGTAACCGAGGACTTCGTATGCGCAAAGTACGCAGAAAAGAGCGAGTGTGCAAATAAGAAAGCAGTGATTCGCACCTACAATTCCTCAATGAGAAGTTGAGGCTCGCTTCAGTTCTCTCTTATGGGTGGAGGTGCAGTACGCGATGAACGAAGAGTTTGGCGCCCCTACCCTTCCTGGCCTCACCGAGGGTGAGATTCTCGTTATCCGCTCAACCCGTCGGAAGAAGTCAGCCTCCGCCTATCGCCAAGGTGGACGGATAGTCATCTCGCTCCCCGCTCGGATGTCTAAGGCGGAAGAGGCTCAGGTAGTTCCAGAGTTGATTGCAATCATCCGCGCTCGTGAGGCGTCAAAGACCCCGAGTGAGGATCTCCTCGCTAGCCGCATTGACCAGCTCTTATCCGAGTTAGCCCCCGAAATTACCGCCCGCCCCGCCAGCGTCTCCTGGCGCCCTATGCGCGAGCGCTGGGGCTCTTGCACCACCTTGGACCGCACAATCCGTATCTCTGACCGCCTCAAGCTCGCTCCGGAGTATGCCCTGGACTATGTCCTCTTTCATGAGGCGATCCACCTCGAATGGGCTGACCACGGGGCGGAATTCACCGAGATTTTGGGGCGATATGAGGATTCTGAGCTCGCTACCGCCTATCTCGACGGCTGGGAGGCTGCTGAAAGGGCAATGCTTGACCCCGTTGAGCTGAAAAAGCTCAACGCGAAGGGCTAGTTGAGCTGAAAAAGCTCAACGCGAAGGGCTAGTTGAGCTGAAAAAGCTTAAAAAATAGGGGGCGATTTCCCCCCACGCTTGCCTGTTTTTGAGCGTGGAGCGGAGTATGGTTTTAACCAATACGCGTAGCCACAGAACAGGGGCGACGCCGATTGGAGGCAATCATGACAGAGACATACAAGGGTGACGCTTACTGCGTTAAGTGCAAGGAGAAGCGTGACTTCGAGGGAACTGTAAAGGTCTCTGACTCAGGTCGTCGTATGGCACAGGGCATCTGCCCAGTCTGCGGCACCAAGGTCAACCGTATCCTCGGTAAGGCACAGTAATTCTGGTACTTCAGCAATAAAGACGTTACATACGTAGTTAAATCCCTCGCCAATAGGCGGGGGATTTTTCTTTCTCCACAATAGCGAAGCGATCAGACTCACTTGCAATCGTATTTGCCGCTCTTATTCGCTTATGAAAAATACTTACTCGTACTCTTATGCTCACACCCGTTCCCTAATCCGTGGATGTGCGCTCTTCAATAATCGACGGATAGGTGAGGGAAATTACCTCTTTGGCACCCTTGAACATGTTGCCGCCGTCACATCACCTTTTCAGCGGAGCGCGTTATTGCAACTGGCAACTGGCGCAGATCCCATGAGAGATATCGAGAGAGAATATAGCGGCGGGATTGAAGAGCTCATTGATGCATTAGATGCGAGAGGTTTTCTCAATCGAGTTCGGAGTGAACTCACCCCTCCAAAACGTTACCTTGATGAGATCGATAGTCGAGACCGCGCAATCATTCAATTACGTGCTCGATCTGCCCCCGAGCTAGCGCAAGTGGAATGGGCTGGGGTAGATAGTGATGGCGGGAAAAGAGATGGCGGGACATCGACGCTCGCCATGCGTTCACAATTCCCACTTGAGCTATCTGGGCGATCGCGCGTAATCACAATTCTCTATTCAATCTTGCTTTCAAGTGGCGTAACTCGAGTGCGATTTGCAGATCGCTTCTTTAAGAACGAGGTAAATGATCTCGATATTGGTTCTGGGCCTTTGACCGCCAATGATCTAGGGCTTAACTACTACCAAGAGCTGGAGCGCCACCGACGGGGATTATCACTCTTTCCGATTGAGATTGGTGATCATCACGGTATTGATCGTTCGCCACCGGCACTGACAGTTCACTATGGAGATTGTGATCCCGAAGCTTTAATCGAATGGTCACAAAGTAAGCAGCCCCATCTGCTTATACATCTTCCGGTTGGCGATGAAATCGCCATCGGCCCACTGGTATTTCCTGGAAGAAGTCCATGTAATCGTTGTTTATCGCTCTACGAGATAGATAACTGGGGCTTTACGAGATTTGAACGTATTCCACTGACGCCGGTTGATGAGCTACCAATGGCAGTTGCCTATTACATCGCCGCATTAGTTGCCGCAGAGATTCTTCACTTTATCGATGGAACATCATCTTCCGGTGGAGAAGTTATCTACATTAATTTTCAAAACCTCACATCACCGCAGGTGGTGGCGATTGCGCGCCATCCACTCTGCGGCTGTGATCTGTAATTATTTCTTAAGCTGCAGCGACCTGACGTGCTGGTCGACCTGGACGACGCTTTCTCTCAATGATGGCGCCATCTTCAATCAACTGACCACCCCAGACGCCAACTGGCTCGCTTCGATCAAGAGCGCCTTCTAGGCATGCTTGCTTCATCGGACAGCTACTGCAGAGTGACTTTGCCAATGAGATCTCAAGATCAGAATCGGCGAAGAAGAGTTCAGGGTCAGCGTTATGGCAGGGCAAGGTAAAGGCCTTGGCGTTATCGGATGTATATGTGACATCTCCCAAGCCAATGTATTGATCTGCCCAACCTGCTACCTGTAGTTCGCTGTAGAGAACGGTCATCGCTCTCACCTGCCTTTCCTTTGTGCTTTCTTCTCGAGTGTTCTTCTAGTTTGGTTTTTTCTGGTTTCGATATTTGGAAAATAACTTCTTTTCTCCAAAAAAAATGGCCCCTTTAAATCCTTAGTGGATTTAAGAGGCCTTGTGGGCTGTTATCGGTTATCCGATAGTTGCTCCCGTGGCCTCATCCACTGCATAAAAGTTGGCGTAGAACGCTGACTTTGTAGCTGCGGGCCAATTGCGCTTATGAGTGCGCGCAGTCTTGGCTGTAGAGGTTGTGTGAGCATGTGAAGTTACAGCAGCGCGTGATACGCCTGCTGTAAGAACGATTGCTTGAGACATTCGCTCATCCCTTCACTTAGGTTTTGCATAGGATAGAGGAGAGGGCGAGTTACTCGCAAGGTAATTAAATTGGGAAATTAAATTAGCTTTTAAATTAGAGCATGAGCGTGGATTCACGGAGGAAACGAGAAGCCTCACCCCTATATGTAATGTGGAGATCGGCCTTGGCACGCGTCATTCCTACGTAGAACAAGCGGCGCTCCTCGGCGATGACCGCATCGGTCAGACCGGTCGATGAAGCGGAGCCACCGCTAGCCAGCGGCAAAATTCCTTCAGAGGCGCCAATCAGATAGACCCGCTCCCACTCCAAGCCCTTTGCTGCATGCAAGGTCGCCAATGTGATGACAGGCATGGTCGGTGGATTGTTCTGCTGCACTCGATCTTCTACTTCTCGCAGATAACCACGAAGAGTCTTCGGTGAAAATGCTGGATTCTCATCAAGTTCACGACCTAAGTGCAAGAGCGCCGCAATTCCATCGATTGATTCGCCGGTAAGAAATGGTTGAGCAATGGTGCGCAACTCGTCAATCCAACTACTTCCTTCAACAGGAATAACTGATGCTTGGCGAACTTGTTTGAGGAATTCACGTACATCGGTGCGCTCAAAGAATCGCTCTGTATTTCGAACTTGGTAAGGGATGCCAGATTTATTCATTGCTCGCTCAAATGCTGATAATTGTGCATTGGTGCGCGCCAATATCGCTATCTCTTGCGGCTCAATACCTTGCGTTAAGAGACCAGTGATC
This sequence comes from Actinomycetes bacterium, assembly GCA_041303595.1. Lineage (GTDB taxonomy): Bacteria > Actinomycetota > Actinomycetes > Nanopelagicales > Nanopelagicaceae > Planktophila. The sequence continues at coordinate 28,827 of JBFYOW010000004.1, read as the reverse complement.
TCTTGTAAAACGCCAGAGATTTCAGCGTACTCATCTTTAAACCCTTGTACTGATGGCTTACTGCCATGATCGTTAAAGGCAACCAACTCTTGCCCCATGGCACCAACACGCAGTAGCGAATTTGCAGCAAATGTAATCTCGGGAGTTGATCGATACCCGGTGCTCAGGCGAATAACTTGGGCTTCTGGGAATCGTTGCGTGAAGGTGTTGAGAAAGACTGGAGTTGCTCCCGCAAATGAGTAAATAGTCTGAGCCGGATCACCTACAACACAGATATCGCTGCGGGTCCCGAGCCAAGCATTGATTAACCGTTGCTGCACCGGAGAGATATCCTGATACTCATCAACGGTGAAGTAGCGATATTGATCTTGCACTCTCTCGCGAACATCACGCTCTTCTTCTAGCATCGCTGCAGTAAGGAGAAGTACATCTTCAAAATCAATTGCTAATTCTTGCTTCTTAATCGATTCGTATGCGGTGTAGAGCTGCACTAAATGTTCTGGATTAAAACGTGGCTTAGTAAGTCGCTGCGAAATCTCGTTGAGAAAATCCTCTGGTGAAACTTGCGAAACTTTTGCCCACTCAATCTCCGTTGCAATATCTCGCATCAGTTCACGGTTATGAGTTGCAATCTCACTCGTTAAACCTGCTCGCCTCACTGCTTCCGAGATAAAACTTCCCTTTGAGGTAATGAGATCAGGGGTACGTCCGCCAAATACGGTGGGCCAGAAGAAAAGTAGTTGTTTTAGCGCTGCTGAGTGGATAGTTCTTGCCGCCACCATTGGCACACCGAGGGTACGTAGACGGGCGCGCATCTCACCCGCTGCTCGCGCAGTAAAGGTCAGTGCCAAAATTTTCTGAGGGTCCATCGTTCCGATTGCTGCGGCATATGCAATTCGATGGGTAATTGCACGGGTCTTTCCAGTACCAGCGCCGGCGATAACGCAGACCGGACCTCGCGTGGCTAGTGCTACTGCGCGTTGATCATCATCGAGCGCCTCTAATATCGCAAGGGCATCTAGCGCCATGTCTCGCCTGCAAGTTTGGAACTATCAAGTGAGGTAGCGCCTAACCAGCCTTCAATCATTCTTCGAGCAACGCTCACTGTTGGCGGCAGAAGAAGCGAACCATCTTCTGCCGCAGCCTTGAGTTCTGCACGTGAGAACCACTTCACCTCGGTGATCTCTTCGCCATCAGGGCGAGCATCTTCAGGTGCATCGGTAATTGCTTCAAAGGCGATCATCACACTGGCAGGAAATGGCCACGGCTGCGAACCCAGATATTTAATCTCAGTTAATCTAACACCAGCTTCTTCAAAGACTTCACGTGCTACACATTGTTCAAAAGTTTCGCCAGGTTCTAAGAATCCAGCAAAAGTTGAGAAGCGACCGTCAGGCCAGACTGGTTGGTGGCCTAAGAGAATTCGATCTTCACTATCTTTGACTAAAACTATAACTGCAGGATCTGTACGTGGATGATGTTGAATCTCATCGTGATCACATTTGCGGGCGGCGCCAGCAAGATCAACACGAGTAGGTTGGCCACATCGCGGGCAATGTGGATGTGCATCATGCCAATTAGAAAGTGCAATCGCATGCATTGCAATCTCTAAATAAAGTGGCGAGAGGCCACCAGCTAATTCGCGGAGCGTTAAATAATCTTCAACTTCGCTATCAACTTTGCCTGATGCCCAGGCAAAGTAAGGAAGGTCGGTAGCGGGATCTATTCCTAAGAAGTAGCGCTCTCCCCCAATTGCATCATCTGCTGTAAGGAAGATTGGCCCTGTCTCAGAGGAGCGAATACGTCCTTTTCCGACCTCGATAATTGCAGCTGCTTGCCAGAGTTGTTCCATCCGGCTTTGGTCAGATCTAATCTCGCCAGCGCGGTCCATTAGGGATCTCTTCTGTGGAATCGCGCTCATGGGTGGAGATTACTAGTGTTGACCCATGCGCATCACCTCGTGGAACTTCCTCCATGGCCAGAACATCAAGCAGGGCCAAGCGCCCGGCGAGGCTTTGAATTCAGGTCAGGTTGCCGCCTCTTTGGCCAGTGATCTCCTTGCCCTGCAAGAGATTGATATGAACCTTGAACGTTCCGGTTCGGTCAATCAAATTGCAGATATCGCGGACTCCATCGGCGCGGTGGCGTGGGGTTTTGCACCTACTCTCAAAGGAACACCTGGTTTCTCCTGGCGGAAGTTAACGACGGCGGAAACTCGAGTCATCACCTATAAAGAGGAGAGCGCTGATCAGCTTTATGGGGTAGCAATTGCATCGAGGATTCCAGTAAAGCATTGGTTGAGATTTGAATTAGGAAAGGCATGGATTGGCCTGCCACTTCTCATTGCAAATGAGCGCGGCAAGGTTGCGCCTTTCTATGTAAAAGATGAACCGCGCGTTGCACTTGCTGCAGTTCTTGAAAACGGTTGGACGGTAATCAACACGCATCTCTCCTTTGTTCCCTTCGTAAATCTCTTTCAATTGATGAAGTTAACTCGTTGGGCGAAAAAAATTGAGAAGCGATATGAGACAAAGGTGATATTGCTAGGGGACTTTAATCTTCCGTGGGGTATTCCAGAACGAATAACGCAATGGAGACGAGCTACCTACTCATTGTCTTATCCATCATGGAAGCCAGCGATATCTTTTGATTATATTTTGATGCGAGAAAGCACAATTGATAGAGCGAAAGAGATTGTGCACGAGCCGATTCCTATTAGTGACCATCTACCAATCTCAATCGAGATCTAGCTCTACTTAGTAATAAATTAACTTAAGAGCGCGATGAGTTGAGCCTCGCTCAATAAATTGCTGCGACGATCAGTCACACTTGTTGGGACGTAATGGAATGCAGCGCTGACGCTTTCCACTGGAACTCCGGCGAGTTTTGCCCAGGCGAGACGGTAAATCGCTAGCTGGATTGCTGAATCCTCATCGAGCTCCTTCGATCCAGTCTTCCAATCGACCACCTCAAAGCCTTGCTCTGTCTTGTAAATTGCATCGATACGTCCACGAACGAGAGTTCCAGCGATAACAGTTTCAAATGGAACTTCGACTTTATGGACTTCGCAATCAGCCCAATCAGAGGCTAACCAAGCGCTCTTGAGTTCTTCTAGTGTGCGATCTTCTTCGATCGGTTGGAGGAGATCGAAATCTTCATCATCAAAGATTGAATTCCCCATGAGGTGACGTTCAACCCAGAGATGGAAGGCAGTTCCGCGCGATGAGTACTCATCTCTCGCACGTGGCATCGGTCTGCGAATATTGAGCGCAAAGGCTTGAGGATCTCGCTTCATTGCAATAATTGAAGATGGTGACATCCGGATTGGGCGCGGAATTGTTGTTGCGCCAGAGCGAGACTCTGCCACCTCTGCAATTAACGCTTGTGCATCTTCAACCCATGATAAGATAACTGAATCACTAGTTGAAATAGTATTTAAATCTGTTGGTGTCGCCGCACGTACCTGAGCAACTGAAAGATCAAAAGTCTCGCGACGTGTGCCAAGTGGATCTCGTGGCCAAACTTCTGTTACCTCAATATCTTCTTGTGGATTGCGATCATCAGCTGCCGGTGGCTCGAGTTCATCAATTACACGACCAAATGTAGCGGCGATTGATTCGATACTTCGATAGAGCGATGAAGGTTCGAGCGGCTTTACGCCTTCTCCCCAATATGAAGTTGAGCAGAAGAGGTGGGTCTTTGCTCGGGTAACTGCAACATAACCCAATCGAATCTCTTCACTAAGGCGATACTGACCACAGAGATCTTTATATGCATCAAGTGCTTTATTTGCATCAGCATTAGTTGTTACCTGCGAGAGGTTGAGTTGTGGAACCACGCCGGCATCGCTGCGGAGTTCAAAGGGGATAAAGCGCTCGTTAAAGACCCAGTTTTCAGGGCTCTTAGAGCTGGCGGATGGGAATGTTCCCTTTGCTAGACCAGGGATTGCAACGACATCCCATTCAGCGCCCTTTGACATATGGATTGTCAGAATCTGCACCACACTGTCATCGACCTCGGGCGCTCCTGCCTTGAGGCCGCCTTCTTCATCGCTGGCAACATCGAGCCATTGCATAAAGCTATTGAGTGAGCCACCAGAGCGCGCAAATTTGCTCGCCTCATCTAAGAAGCGATCTAAATGGCGACGAGCATGGATGCTCTCTTCGCGAAGCGCTACCTCTGCCTCAAGATTGAGGTAACGCTCAATCTCGAGAATCAAATCTGTAATTGAACCTGATGCCCGTGAGCGAAGTCGGCGTAGGTCACCAGAGAATTGAGTGAGGCGCGCAAATCCTGTAGCTGAGAATGTTTTCGAATCAGCGGAACTGATTTCATCGAGAGCATCGATAAGTGAGCCAGCAAACTGATCATCGCTATCGTTGCTGAGCGCAGTTCCTTCAATAATGTTCTTGACGAGAGAGCGGCTATCTGAGCCTTCACTCTGCGCACGTGAGCGAGAGAAGCGACCAAGGGCTGCGATATCACGTGGACCGAGATTGATTCGTGGTCCGGTGAGATGACGCATCAGCGCACCACCTGCATCTGGCGAGTTGATCACTTTCAGAATTGAGACGATATCTGCGATTTCAGGAACGTGAATAAGTCCACCAAGACCAAGAACCTCGGATTCAATACCAGCAGCGGTGAGCGCCTCTTGAATGAGAGCTATCTGTGATTTCTTGCGTACTAAGACGGCGAAGGTACGTGGCTTCTCACCATCTTCACCTCGCCTCTGCGCGGCCCGTCTCTCTTCATTCTCTCGCCAAAGTGGCTGGAAATACTCAACAATCGCCTGCGCCTCTGCCTCGAGGTTCTCATAAATACCGCATACGAGATCACCTTCGCCCGCGCTCTCACGTGCTCGAAGTGGAAGAACTTCTACGTCATCGTTCTTTCGAACGCCTTCAGAGATTACATTTGCAACGGCCAAGATGGAGTGATCGTTTCGGTAGGTACGAGAGAGGTTGTACTGCAGCTTGCCGGAGTATTGATCGGGCTTTGGGAAGTAGCGATTAAATGCACCGATTGTTCCGGCAGCAGCTCCGCGCCAGGTGTAGATAGATTGGCATGGATCTCCAACAGCGGTAACAGCATGGCCACCGCTAAATAAAGTGGAGAGAAGTCGAACTTGTGAGTGGGAAGTATCTTGATATTCATCTAAGAGAACGACTGGGTACTTTGCGCGCTCGATCGCACCAACATCTGGAAAATTCTGTGCAATCTTGGCAGCAAGTGAAATCTGATCATCAAAAGATAGTTGTCCGTCGCCACGACGTTCTGCCAGGAAGCGATCCATCATCGCAACTAGTCCCGATCGTTGAGCAGCAGCCATCGCTGCCTTGCGGACACCTTCATTGGTTGGGCCACTCATGCGGTTGAGCTCTGCTAATAATTTATTATCCTGCTCGATGATCTGATCGCCGGAGACTTGGTGTTCGAGCGCCTGCGAGGTCAACCCCATCAAATCTTCAACGATTGTCTTCACTGAACTCTCGTTGGAGTACCCGACCTCTTCCCAATTGCGAACAATTCGGTTGGCCATCATCCAGAGCGCTGCTTCGCCAAGAGGTTGTGAATCTGCATCTATACCGAGGCGGATGGAATGCTCGGACAAGATGCGCCCGGCATAAGAGTGATAGGTCGTCACCGATGTATTGGAGATAGTAAATGGAGCTATAAATTCGCCTTTGCCGCTGCGTTCGTGTTCGATCTTGAGGCCTTTGAGCAATTGAGAGAGGCGCTTGCGGATACGTAAATTAAGCTCACCGGCTGCTTTACGTGTAAAGGTCAGACCCAATATTTGATCAGGGCGAACGAATCCATTAGCGACGAGATAGACAACGCGATATGCCATCGTCTCTGTCTTACCAGAGCCTGCACCTGCGATCACTACCGCTGGCTCGAGTGGGTTGCTCTTGATAGAGATGATCTCTGCCTGCTCATCGCTGGGTAGATAGAACTTTGGATCTACCAATTGAATAAGTGCGGCTACTTGCTCTGGTGTGTACTTCTCTACCATCTCGATATTAGGCATCTCGTTACTCATCCGATCACCGATCTTCCTTCGAGGTGCAATGGACAAGAACTCTTTACTGGGCAGAAGCCACAGAACTCATTCTTCTTTGCATAGAAGACCGGTGCACTCATAGCAGTTGCAATCTCAATCAAGTTCTCTTTCACCAGCTCAACATCAATCGGTGTTCGTTCGCGAGTAGCAACCTCTTTTGTCTCATGACCAAGGAAAACTAGGTGTGAACCAGATACTGCAGGCGCTTCGAACTTCTTCTCAAATGCATTAAGAACCACAGCTAGTTGATAGCAGGCGAGCTGCAAATTCTCTGCCGCCTCTTTCTTAGTGATTGCCTTACCGGTTTTAAAGTCCACGACATAGAACTTTCCATCGCTATCGACTTCGAGTCGATCTACCGAGCCTCGAACTTTGGCGCTGCCGAGTTCAAATTCAAAGGAGAGTTCTACGCCTTCCACCTCACGTGTGGCATCACGGTGATATTGCGCAAAACGTTGGAGCATCTTCTGAGCTCGTTGAAGTTGATGGCTGCTGATCCAGCCTGTTGAATCAGAGATAAGCGGCCATGATTTTTCAAGTGATTGATAGAGGAACTCATCAGAGATTTCACTGCCCTCGACCTTGAGCCGTGCATATTCATGGATAACAGAGCCCAGTAATTGCGCAGTTGAATCGCCATTTGATCCGCCATTGCGCTCGAGGAGCCACTTAAGACCGCAGGTTTCAAAGGATTCTGCGGCGCTGGGAGAGATATAGACAGTCTCATCATCTGCGACCAAAGGTGCATCGGTAGAGATTGGGCGGGAGCCCAACCAATTATCCGGGTTGGCTACTGCAATATCTGCGCTAGATAGTGTTGAAAGAAGTGAGGCAGCAACGTCGGAACGATCCGTGCGAAGTGATCGGCGCAGCGATGCAACTAGCGCATTTGTCGTCAGTGGTCTGGCATCCTTAAAGGTAATTGGAGAGTAGGAGCCACTCTCAATCGCATCGAGAAAGAATGATGAAGGTGAATCTTCTTCACGTGAAATCGCAGAGATATAAAGTTGCTCAGATGCGCGCGAGGTTGCAACGTCAAAGAGTCGCTTCTCATCTTCAGCGAGTGATTTTGCAGTCATCATGTCAAAGGCAATCTGTGCCATCTCTTCGCTATGGCGAATGCGTTCGACCAATCGCTCGGCTCCGAGCAAGGTGCTGCGCTGTTTAAGGTTGGGCCAGATTCCTTCTTGGATACCGGCTACAAAGACTCGCTTGTACTGGAGACCTTTTGCAGAGTGCACGGTAAGGATTTGAACCACATCAGGACGGATTCCTTTAGCGGTGATTACATCTGTAACAATATTCTCTTGCGCGATTTCATTTAAGAAAATTCGAGGATGAGCGCCCGGCATACGATCAATGTGGCGCGCTGCGCTATCGAAGAGTTCGACCATCGCATCGAGATCACGATCGGCGGCAGCGCCACGAGAGCCGCCACGGAGTGCTGTGCGTTGCCAATGTTCAGAGATTAATTGGTTATCACTGTTGATTGCCTTAGACCAGATGGTCCAGAGCAGATCATGGATTGATGAGTTCTTCTTACGTAGGCAAGTGCGAGCTTCGCGTAATAGCGTGTGGATACGAAGGAGTTCAGCTGACTCTTCAATTGCAATTTCGCCTTTATCGATTGCATCAATAATTAATTGGCTTCCGGTGCGCTGATCTTGCTCTTCATCTCGAGCCTTAAGGAGAGCGGTGCGAATTCGACGGAGCGAGATAGATGTTGCGCCACCGAACTCTGAGAGGAGAAGTCGCTCGCAAAGATCGAGGGTAAGGTTTTCGTTTCCGGCAGCGACTCGAGCAAGGAGTAAGAAGGGGGCCAGCGCTGCACTGCTAGCAATTGCTTCGCGGTCTCCGGCTACCGGGATACCAGATTGGCCCAAAGCTCTACGGATTGCCGTCGCTGTTGTGTTCTGCGAACGTAGGATGATCGCCATATCGCTATAAGCAACGCCTTCAATTAAGTGAGCGCGCTTGATGTTGTAAGCGATGAATTGCGCTTCTTCGCTCTCGGACTTTACCTCGATGGCAAATTTTGCTGGAAGACCACGGTGATTGGTCTCAAGAGTGATGGTCTCTGCGCCTTCAAAGCGATCAGCACAATATTCATCAACACCGTCAGGATCAGATCCACGGAAGCGGCCAACAGCAGATTTTGGATCGACGACGAGAACTACATCTTCGCCAACAAGGAGCTCGAGTAAACGTCGCTGAGCTGGATCGCTCTCGTGGAATTCGTCGACCATGATGGTGGAGAATCGCTTGCGGAGTTGGGCGAGAACTTCTGGGTTTGCGTTGAGGTGGGCGATTGCTGCGTTGATGATTTGAGCAGGGTCGATACGCATCTTTGAATCAGCAGCTGCTGACTCCATATCAGCCGAGACTTCAAGATATTGCTGCCAGAAACGAGCTGCTGGTATCCAGAGTTTTTCACCTAAACGCTCGCCCATCTCTGCAAGTTGGCGAGGTGAAATATCGCGCTCGGTTGCGCGCATCATGAGATCGCGAAGTTCTCGGATAAATCCTTGAGTAAGAAGTGGCTCGCCCAGCATCGCTGATGCGACGTCAGAATTATTGTTACGAAGATCTGATGGCCACCAATCAACGCCATCTTCGATATTTCCTTCCAGGAGAATCTTGATAAATGATTCCTGCTCTGCCCCTGAGATAAGTACCGTCTCTCGGAAATTCTCGCCAGCGCTCATCTGCAGTACTGAAAAGGCGAGCGCATGAAAAGTTCGCGCAACCGGTTCTTGCACGGTACCGCCAGCTGCAATCACGATTGCATCTCGTATCTCTGAAGCGCGTTCGCGACCATAGGTAAGGATCAATATTGAATCTGTAGCTGCGCCATTTTTGATGCGATTAATTGCGCACTCAATTAGAGTCGTGGTCTTTCCGGTTCCGGTGGCGCCACGGATGATGAGAGGTGACCCGCGGTGAGCAGCAGCTGCAGCCTGCTTGGGATCGAGCTTCAGCGCGCGGGGGGTAAAGGCAGGGGCAGCAAGGTGAAGTCCCAAGGCTGGCGCTGATTTACTCATAGAGGGAATTGAACCCTAGAGCACTGACAAATTTCGGGTTATTCGCCTGCTTCGCGATTAAATCGGCGATATCCCCACCAGAGAACTATCAAAATCAGCACCACCCCTGCTTGGATGATGTGGGTCTGATGAATATGTAGAAATCCGTGGTTTTGCTCGATTGAAGATGAATTCTTTATCGGAGCACTTGGGGCGTTGAGATAGAGCTCGTAACTTCCCGAAACCGGATGACCGTCAGCAGATACAACTCGATAAGAAACTAAATATGTACCGTCTTCATATATAGCCGAGGGTAGTTCGGCGGTAATGATGCTCTTCTCAATTGAGATAGAAGAAATCTTTATCTCTGAACTATCGGGTGCTGTAATTGAGATGGTGTTGACCTTGCGCTCACCAATCTCCATCAAATCATCTGTAAATGTAATCGAAACTTGAGCAGGCATCTCACTCAACGTTGTTTTATAGAGCGGTGTGGTGGTGACCACAGATGTGTGGCCAAATGCAGCAGTGGGAGAGAAAGCAACGACTAAGGTGGCTAAAAAGAGCGCATACTTTCTCATTGTCGCCATAGAAATTACCCTCCTATCGATTTCCCATGAGATTATTGCCTCATGAGAGCAGTTAGAGCATTTGCCGCTTCCTGCACTCTGCTGACTGCATCACTGATTGCGCATATTCTCGCAGGTGGTGACTCTATCTCATTCACTGGTGCTGCTCTTCTTGTGGCAGCCTCCGTAGCTATCGCTGCTCTCTTGGTACGCAAAGGCGATGATCCGATTCGAGCAACAGTTGCGATTTTTCTGGCGCAAAATAGTGGTCACTTTATCTTGGGTGGCCAGCCAGATAGCAGTACGTTCATGCTCGCCTCTCACATTGCAGCCGGCTTCTTGAGCTATCAGGCTCTTCGATACTTCGATGCAAACCTGCCACTACTGGGCCAATTCATTCTCTCAATATTCTTACCGATAGTTTCATATCAACTTCCTCACTTTTCAATCGAACTTATCAAACCTCGCTTCTCTTACAGGTCTCTCGCGCCTCAACACTTCTCTCTTACGCACTCTCTTAGAGCACCTCCTTCGTACTAAAGCCAAGAGATTAAGTTGAGAAATCCTCAACTTTTGGTTTTATTTCATTTACGAAAGAGGAATTATGAAAAAAGTAATCATGGTTGCTGCTGCAATTATTGCGGCATCTACCTTAAGTTCATGCGGATCAGATGAAGTCGCTGGTTCTGCAATTACAATCGAAAACCCAATTGTTCGTTCAGTTGACGCTATGTCATATAAGAATGAAGAGTCCGGTAAGTACATGACTGGTTCATTTATGACAATCACCAACAGCGGAGAGGAGGATGTCACTCTCACAGGCGGCCAATCCCCCGTCGCTGGGATTGTTGAAATCCACGAAGTGATTGATGGCGTAATGAAAGCGATGCCAGAAGGGCTGCTCATTCCCGCTGGAGAGAGTGTCAAACTTCGTATGGGTGGCTATCACGTCATGTTGCTTGAACTCTCTAAGGAGCTCAAGGCCGGCGATGAAACTGAGATGACTCTCCGTTTTAGTGATGGTACAGAACAAACAGTTACTGCTCCTGTGAAAGAAATCGCCATGGATGATGAGGTCTATGGCGCTGACGGCGGCATGTAAATGAACTATAGAAAGCTAGCCATTGGCGCGCTTTCCGTCGTAGTGGGCGGTGGCATCTTTGCCACCGCCACTATGGTGGATCTCAAACGAGAGCCCTCTATCGCAGCAGCGATAGAACCTTTCTACGGTATCCACCAAAATGGAATTGAGATAAATCGCCAATCGAATGCAACAATCATTGCCTTCGACATTAAAGAAGGCGTTGATAAGTCTGCTATCGCTCGCTTAATGCGACTATGGACAAATGATTCTGCTGAATTGACTGCAGGTCGCGCAATCATCGGTGACCCGCAGGCAGAGATGGCGGCAAACCCGGCACGCTTAACAATTCTTGTGGGTTATGGATATTCGCTCTTTGAAAAAATTGGAATCACCGATCAATGGCCGATAGTCGAGAAATCTATTCCGGCTTACTCCATCGATAAATTAGAGCAACGCTGGAGCGATGGTGATTTAGTTCTACAGATAACCGGAGACAATCCGCAATCGATCTTCCACGCAGCGCAGGTTCTCGAGCGAGATGCAGAGCCCTTTGCAACAGTTCGATGGCAACAACGTGGCTTCCTCGATCCTGCCGGAATAAATCAAGAAGAGGTTTCACGTAATTTGATGGGCCAACTCGATGGCACTGCAAATAAGGTAGTAGCAAGTAAGGAATTTAGTGAGATTGCCTGGGCTAAAGATGGCGCCTTGGAACATGGCACCACGATGATAGTCAGACGAATCCGGATGAACCTAGATGGCTGGAACAAGGTTTCGACCGATTCAAAATCTAAGGTCATTGGACGCTCACTTGAAAATGGAGATCTCCTTGACTCTTCTAGCGCCTCTGCTCATCAGAGTAGAGCTTTCACTCAAGGCGCGGCCGGGATCATTCGCCGAGGCTTTAACTACGATGATAATTATCTTGCCGATGGCACTCGCGATGCAGGCCTGATTTTCATTGCATTCCAGGCAGAGTTGAAGAGTTATCTAGAGATTCAAGCCAGACTCAACCAGGTCGATAGTCTCAACCGATATACGACCCCAGTTGGATCTGCCCTCTTCATCATTCCGCAAGGAGCGACAAAGGAGAGCTATCTCGGCCAATCATTCTTTAACTAAATTCAAAAGAAATGGACCCGGCGCTTGTAAGCGACGGGTCCATTTCTTTAAGAACGATTAAGACTGATTGCTCTTCTTTGCGCGAGATGTTGCACGTGCGCGTTCTGCACCATCCAAAACAACCTTACGGATACGCACAACTGCAGGAGTAACTTCGACGCACTCATCTTCGCGACAGAATTCAAGCGCACCTTCCATGTTGAGCTTCTTAGGTGGAATCAACTTCTCAGAATCATCAGTACCTGAAGCACGCATGTTGGTGAGCTTCTTTTCGCGAACACAGTTGACATCCATATCGTCAGAACGTGAGTTCTCACCGATAACCATGCCCTCGTAAACCTCATCACCTGGTTCGACGAAGATTGTTCCGCGCTCTTGGACACCTGTAAGTGCATAAGAAGTAACTGCACCCATACGGTCTGAAACAAGTGAACCAGTGCTGCGGGTACGAAGTTCTCCGAACCATGGCTCGTATGAATCGAATACATGGTGGAGCAGACCTGTTCCGCGAGTTTCAGTAAGGAACTCTGTTCGGAATCCGATCAATCCACGTGAAGGAACCTTGTACTCAAGGCGAATCCAACCAGTGCCATGGTTAACCATCTGCTCCATGCGGCCCTTGCGAAGTGCCATCAACTGAGTAAGAACACCGAGGTAATCTTCTGGTGCATCAATAGTCAAACGTTCCATTGGCTCGTGTAACTTGCCATCGATTGTCTTTGTCACAACCTGTGGCTTACCAACTGTAAGTTCGAAGCCTTCGCGCTTCATGATTTCAACGAGGACAGCGAGCTGAAGCTCTCCGCGACCCTGAACTTCCCAGGCATCTGGGCGCTCTGTATTGAGGATACGAAGAGAAACGTTACCGATGAGCTCTTTATCAAGGCGATCCTTGACCTGACGAGCTGTGAGCAACTTGCCTGACTTTCCAGCTAAAGGCGAGGTATTGATACCAATTGTCATCGAGATTGATGGTTCATCAACCTTGATCAAAGGAAGTGCATGTGGGTTTTCGAGATCTGCCAGAGTCTCGCCCAATGTAATTGTTTCGATTCCTGCGATAGCAACGATGTCACCAGGTCCTGCTTCAAGACCAGGTACGCGCTCGAGCGCCTCAGTAATCAAAAGTTCCGAAATCTTTACTCGCTCTTGTGTGCCATCTGTCTTCATCCACATTACCGATTGACCCTTCTTAAGGGTTCCTTCGTGGATACGCATAAGTGCAAGACGACCAAGGAATGGTGAAGAGTCAAGGTTTGTTACGTGTGCCTGAAGTGGAGCACCCTCGTGATAAACCGGAGCAGGAACAGTGTCCTGAATTACCTTGAAGAGAACGTCAAGGTTCTCTTCATCAGGAAGTCCACCGTCTGCTGGACGGTTCATTGATGCGCGACCGTTCTTTGCAGATGCATAGACAACTGGGAAGTCAATCTGATCTTCTGTTGCATCAAGATCAAGGAAGAGCTCGTATGCCTCATCGACAACCTCTGCGATACGCGAATCGGGGCGGTCTGTCTTGTTGATGAGCAAGATAACTGGAAGGTTCTTCTGAAGCGCCTTACGCAATACGAAGCGAGTCTGTGGAAGTGGACCTTCAGATGCATCGACGAGCAAGATAACTCCATCAACCATTTCGAGTCCGCGCTCGACCTCGCCACCGAAGTCGGCGTGGCCTGGAGTATCAATAATGTTAATGACTGAATCACCGCGACGAACTGCAGTGTTCTTTGCAAGAATGGTAATTCCCTTTTCGCGCTCGAGGTCCATCGAGTCCATCATGCGGTCTTGACCTTCATCCTGCTTCTTGTGAGCTGCGAAAGCACCGGACTGCCACAACATCGCATCAACCAGTGTTGTCTTTCCATGGTCAACGTGAGCGATGATCGCGACGTTACGGATGCTGTCGCGGGTCTTTACAGGCAGGTCTTTGAGGTGTGCTTGGACTTTTGGCATTGAAGAGAAACTCCATAAATAAGGGCACTTAATCGTAAAGTGCAGGTGCGCAGTCTATCAGCGCATAGCCGCGCTCAATCTCATTGAATACCAATTGAATATCAATTGAAATAGGCTTGAAATAAGCCTTTTCTAGCGGGAGAGATAACGAGAGAGGTTATCGAAGTAACTCTCCATACCGGCTTTGGCACCTTCTGCTTGATCTGCTGGAAGTTCACCGAATTGTGCAAAGCGAACCCATGCGCAATCGCCGCGATCTTCAAAATCAATTTCTATTCTGTGAGCATCTTCAGTGATCACGCGAGCGGCAAACTCGGTGGCATCTTGTGAGTAATTCATCGAATGGACAATTCGCTGATTCTCTTCAAGCTCTGAGTAAGTTCCCCAAAAATAAGCGTTAAATCCATGTGCGCTGACATCGACGCCAACTGTCCACCATCCACCATCGTGTGGCTCAGAGATGACTGAACCTGGAACTACTGAAAGATCAGTTGGGCTATACCAAGCCTGAAGCGCATCTGCATCCATCCAAGCTTTCCAGAGTTGTGAAACTTGTACTGGATATTCGCGCTCTACCGAATACAACTTGTCCATTTCGAATCCTTACTATGATTTTCTTAAACGTTGAAGCGGAATTCGACTACGTCACCATCGTGCATGACGTACTCCTTACCTTCCATACGCACCTTGCCAGCAGATTTGGCTTCTGCCATTGATCCCGCTGCCATCAAATCATCGAATGAAACAATCTCTGCTTTGATGAAGCCTTTCTGGAAATCAGTATGAATAACACCGGCAGCCATCGGCGCAGTGTCACCCTTATGAATTGTCCAGGCACGAGCTTCTTTAGGACCTGCAGTTAAATAAGTTTGAAGTCCGAGAGTGTCAAAGCCGACGCGGGCAAGTGTTGCCAAGCCTGGCTCAGTCATTCCAACTGCCTCTAGAAGTTCAAGTGCATCTTCATCAGGAAGTTCAGCAAGTTCTGCCTCAGTTTTTGCATCAAGGAAGATTGCCTCTGCCGGAGCAACGAGAGCTGATAACTTTGCACGAAGTTCTTGGTCACCGAGTTCGGCAGCATCTACGTTAAAGACATAGAGAAAGGGCTTTGCAGTTAATAAGTGAAGTTCATAGATAAGTGCAAGATCTACCTTTGAAGTCGAGAGCGGCTTACCTGATTGAAGGTGAGCTTCTGCCTCTTTAACTGCCTCAAGAACTGCCGTCTTTGACTTATCGGTGCGAGCCTCTTTCTCAAGACGTGGAATCGCTTTTTCGATTGTCTGAAGATCAGCGAGAGCGAGTTCAGTATTAATTGTCTCAATGTCACTAGATGGATCTACCCGACCATCAACATGCACAACATCGCCATCAGTGAAGACGCGGATAACCTGACAGATTGCATCGGTCTCACGGATATTTGCCAAGAACTTATTTCCAAGGCCAGCACCCTCAGATGCGCCCTTAACAATTCCAGCGATATCAACGAATGAGAGAGCGGCAGGAAGGAGCTTCTCTGAATTAAAGATTGTCGCAAGCTTTGCTAGGCGCTCATCTGGCACACCGACTACACCAACATTTGGCTCAATCGTGGCGAAGGGGTAATTCGCTGCGAGAACGTTGTTTTTGGTGAGGGCATTGAAGAGGGTTGATTTTCCAACATTTGGCAGGCCGACGATTCCGATTGAAAGACTCATAGTGGGTTAAGAGTAAGGCGTGGCCTATCTATCCGTGAAATCAGCAGATTTGTCAGCGACCCCTGCGACTATTAACCCATGTCCAACACATTGACCACTTCCCTGGTTCTCCTTACTGGCCTCATTCTCGGTATCGCAATTGGCTTTCTCATCGCTCGGGCTCGTAGCGCTGCTGCAACAATCGAAATCGCAACTCTCAAAGCACTTCTAACAAAGAGCGACGAACGCCTTCTTGATCTTGAAGGCAAGAATGAGAGCCAGAACAAGATTGCTACTCAGATGGAAGAGATGAAGACTACGGTCGAACGAATGCGCACACAGGCGCAAGAAGCTGCTGAAAAGCGGATTCAATCTGAGACTGACCTCAATAGAACCATTACTGAAATGCGAAACGCCTCATCAACTCTCTTTGATGAGACTCGAAAGATTGCAGGTGCACTCTCAAGTTCTCAAACCCGTGGAAAGTTTGGCGAAGCTCAACTCGAACTCTTGCTTGAACTTGCAGGTCTTACTGAAGGAATCGAATACACCGCACAGCGCTCAACAACCGGCGAAGATTCAAGCGGCATCCCCGATATCACAGTAAATATGCCAGGCGATGCAAAGATATTTATTGATTCAAAATTTCCATTCGAGCGTTTCCTTGATGCATTTGCAACCGAAGATCAAGCGCTGCGTGATCAATATCTTGAGGCCCACTCAAATGATCTCCTCAAGCATGCACTTGCTCTCTCAAAGCGCGGTTATCACAAATCAGAGGGCTCGCCTGATGTTGTTGTGCTCTTCTTACCTTTTGAAACGCTCTTGGCAGAAGCGCTTCGAGTCAATCCAATACTTCTCAATAAGGCTTTCGATGCCAATGTCACTATTGCGACGCCAACAACAATGATGGCTTTATTGCGCTCGGTTGGTCATCTCTATACCCGCAATAAGTTGGCAGAGAATGCCGATGACATCACCAAAGTTGCGACTACCTTTCTTAAGAACCTCACCCTCTTACATAGCAAGATTGTTGCGGTCGGAAAGGCAATTAATAGCACTGCAAAGGCATATGAGGATCTTGTCCCTACCGCTGAGAAAACCGTCTTATCTCCAGCAAAGAAAATTCACTCTCTCGGCGTTGCAGGAGATAAAGAGAAGCTAGCTATCCAATATCCTGAGGCACCAGCTAATGTGCGCGAGCTCAATAACCCTGATCTCGTAGAAGCTGACGATTACATCGATGTAGAGATTGTTGAGGGATCTAATGGCTGATGCTAAGAAAATCGCGCTGAAGAAGCCGACGATCCAGGGTCCTGGCTTGAAGAAAGAGGGAATCGTCTTCCTTCAAACTCTTGCTATCGCTCTCTTCACCCTTGCTGAGCTCTTCATCCGCAGTGGTGCTGGAATCATCTCTGGCTTAGTCATTCTCTTGGTTACTTATGGTGGCGTTGCATACGGTCGCACTGGGACTCGATATGTCACTGCAGTTACTCCACCTCTTGCTTATGCAGCAACAGTTCTCTTCTACACAATCATGACCGATGGTTTGCGAATCTCGCGGGTCGGCGTTGATTTCATCGCATCCCTAGCCAGCGTTGCGCCGTACCTGTTGATTGCAAGCGTTTATGGTTGGTATCAATTCCTCAATGAGAAGGCGAAGCAGCGTCCCTCAAAAAGGAAGAGTGGAACAACACAAGTTCGCTCCTAATTAAAAGGCGCGAATTGGTCGGACAGCTTGCTGATCGTCATAACCATGTAAGTATGTCTCGGTCGCTGAGTTGAACCAGATATCCCAGCGATACTTCATATTCTCAGTTGTCGATGATGAGAAATATGGAGCAGCTCTAAATCCCGAAGCAAGAGAGCCTGCTGAAGTACATGCAACTGATGTGTTTCCCGTTGCTTGGCCACGAGCAAATTTACAGAGCTCGTTGAGTTCTGGCTTACTTGGAATAAACCAGTCAGAGTAGCCAGCGTTGGAATAACGCTTTACAACTCGATCTGCGGTCTGATTAAGGTCATACCCTAAGCTGAAACGGTCGGTACAACCCGTCTCCAATCTCACTGAGTTGTATGCACCTTCACCAAAGATAAATGAACCTTCACCGGAGCCAGCACCTGATCCGTAGCAACCATGCAGCAATGGATCCACTCCACCGTTCCACCCATCAGGAGCTACTTCTAGGTAGTTACATAATTTGTTTCGGGCAACACCACACGTAAATGGCGTTGCAGAGTAATAGAAGATAGTTCCGCCACCAGGACCGGCGCCAAGAAGTTCGCAGTTTCCTTCACTCAGGCAGGTGAAGTCAGTGTGCGAACCGGTTTCGATGGTAACTCTATGAACAGAACCTGATAGCGCAACAGGCGTTGCGAAAGTAATGGTGAACTCGCCTGATCCACTTTGAACTGTGATTCCAGTGCCACCTACTCCGCGAATAAATCCACCCGAAGAGTAATGAACTACCGCCTTTGTCGAAGAGGAATTAAAAATCGGCAATGCAGTACTTGTTGAACTATCGAATGCGCTGAAGGTGAAATCAGAGCCTATACATCCAATAGGAATTCCAGATAATTTGAGAGATTTGAATTTATAAGTGCCAGCGCCAGAAGTGTTTGCAAAGTCGGCCATCGGCGTCAATGTGAGTGGGGTAGATCCTGAACATGCAGCGGTAACTTGAATTCCTTGTCCAAACTCAACCGATGCACCTGAATTGATTGAGATATTTGCAGCAAGAGTTGTCTGTAGAAAGTAACCGGCCCCGAGAACGAGAGAGAAGGCAACTACTAGGGATTGCGCTCTCTTCAAAGGTGAGACACGTTCGACAGAAGATGCGAAATCGTCTTGATCTTCTTTGCCGAAAAGTAACATCTCAAATCTCCATATACCCGTTTGTCTTGGGGCAAACCCTAAGGGTGAGGAGAGGTGATGTCTAGCGAGTGAGAGGTGAGAGGCTCGCTATCCGGCAAGATTCTTCTTAATATCTGAGCGGAGCTCTTGTGGCAGTGCAAAGGTGAGGGATTCTTTCTTCGCCTCAACTTCTTGCTGATCGTGGAAACCATGTACTTCTAGCCATTTTAAGAGATCTCGGACCAAAATTTCAGGCACTGATGCACCGCTCGTTACGCCAACTGTCTCAACGCCAACGAGCCATTCATCTTTTGCCTCAGAGGCGTAATCAACAAGGTAGGCAGCTTTTGCGCCGTATTCAAGGGCAACTTCTACCAAACGGACTGAGTTAGATGAGTTTGTTGAACCAACTACAAGAACCAAATCTGATTGCGCTGCAATACCGCGGATCGCTTCCTGACGATTCTGGGTTGCGTAACAAATGTCATCTGATGGAGGAGATGCAATCTCTGGAAAACGCTCTTTCAAGATTGCAACTGATTCGAGAGTTTCATCAACGCTCAAAGTTGTCTGGCTGAGCCAGATCAAATTCTTTCCGGGTGTTGGCTCCACATTACGAGCACCATCTAATCCATCGACCACGCGAACTTTGCCAGGGGCTTCGCCCGCAGTTCCTTCTACTTCTTCGTGACCTTCGTGGCCGATAAGAAGAATTTCGGTATCGTCATCAGCAAAGCGCTTAACCTCATGGTGCACCTTGGTCACCAATGGACATGTGGCATCAATTGTCTTGAGGTTGCGAGCTGCTGCTTCGGCATGAACCGCTGGCGAAACACCGTGAGCTGAGAAGACCACAGTCTTGCCTTCCGGAACTTCATCGGTCTCATTTACAAAGATGACTCCGCGTTGTTCGAGTGTCGCAACCACGTGCTTGTTATGGACAATCTCTTTACGGACATAGAGAGGAGCTCCATAGAGCTCGAGTGACTTTTCGACGGTCACAATTGCACGGTCAACGCCGGCGCAATAACCACGCGGCGCAGCGATCAAAACTCTCTTAGCCATGACCACAGTCTATTAGCCTTGCCCCATGTTCGAAACTTCAAGTGAATCCCCCGCGCCAGTACGCGTGGTCACTGAAGCCATCAAAGAGTATGTAGACCGCCTCGGCCCTATCTGGATTGAGGGCGAGATTGCAGAGCTCAATGAACGCAGCGGGATGATGGCCTTTATGCGACTGCGAGATACCAGCGCGGATATGAGCCTTTCGGTAATGTGTCATAAATCTGTAATCGCCGCCGTTAAACCACTTCCAGCAAATGCTCGGGTTGTGATTTATGCAAAACCATCTTGGTATACAAAATCCGGAACGCTCTCGATGTCTGCCAAAGAGATTCGCCAAGTCGGTGTCGGTGAATTGCTAGCCCGTTTAGAAGCTCTCAAATCTCTTTTGGCTTCAGAGGGGCTCTTCTCGATTGATCGAAAAGTTTCGCTGCCAGTTCTTCCTCGTAAAGTTGGCTTGATTTGTGGTCGCAATACTGATGCAGAGAAAGATGTTGTTGAGAATGCGCGTCGACGTTGGCCAGCAGTGGAATTTGAGATTCGAGAAGTTACGGTGCAAGGAGCAGCTGCTGTTGTTGAAGTCTCTGCCGCACTTCGTGAACTAGAGGCAAATCCCGAAGTAGATGTCATCATCATTACTCGCGGTGGCGGATCCTTTGAAGATCTTCTCCCTTTCAGCGATGAGTCACTTGTGCGACTCGCGGCATCATGCGAAACACCGATTGTCAGTGCAATCGGTCACGAGAAAGATTCTCCACTCCTAGATCTGGTCGCGGATTACCGCGCGTCTACCCCAACCGATGCGGCCAAACGTGTAGTTCCAGATATTGCAGAAGAAGTTAGCGCTATTCAAAAACTTCGCGACCGTGCATTTCGTTCTCTTGCTGCCAGAGTTGAAAAAGAGAGCGCCTTCATTGCTCAACTTCGCTCTCGCCCCGTTATGAAAGACCCCGGTGCATTTCTGACAATCTTGAGCGAAGAGCTCAGTGAACTACGCCAACGTTCAACGAGAAGTTTTACTGCGACGATTGACGCTGAAAGGAAAGAGTTGAAGGCGATTACCGCCCACCTGCGTTCGCTCTCACCACAATCAACCCTCGACCGCGGTTATTCGGTCGTCCGAAATTCCAAGGGCGATGTCATCCGAGACCCAAAGCAGTTAAAGAGTGGCGATGCCATTGCCATCAAGGTGGCAAAGGGCGAGACGAGCGCAACCGTTAATTAACGGAAAGAGCTTCTTCGAGCCACACCAACGCTCACTCGCGCCGTAACCGGCGAAAGTTCGCTATCAGTTGGAGTAAATATCGCAGTTATATTAAAGCTGCCTGATGTAGTTGGTTTCCAAGCGCATGTAAGCGTGATTGGCGCGGTGCCCGATGCCATTCTGTTAATGCAGCCCGGGATTCTCTTTCCATTTGCTAGAAAAGTGACTCTTCCTTCGGTTGAAAGAGTTGCTGAAATATTCTGCGAAACGCCCTTTCTCAAGCCAGTACCAGCACTCAGAGCTGCCGTGGCCACAGGAGTGGTGAAAGGAGTGCCAATTCCAGCAATTTTGCGGATCCTGCTATTTGCATTATCGACAATAAATAAGTTCCCTTGCTTATCAAAGCGAATCACCATCACCAATGAACTGAACGTAGCCTGGGAAGAAATGCCATTGACGGGTGAACCATTCACGCCTGCACTTCCGGTTCCTGCAACACGGGTGATCACTCCAGTTGTTGCATCTATACGGCGCAAAGCAATGCCATTTTTTTCCATCACAAAAACATTGTTGCCACCATCAACTGCAATTCCCCAGACACCAGGAGTTCTTGCATTTGAATATGCAACGCCTTCACCTGCGTATGTGCCGCTAGCAATCAAAGTTGAGATGATGCCAGAAGAACTCACCTTACGGACAGCATTTCCGTTCAACTCGGTAAGGTATATATTTCCAGTAGAGTCAACCGCCACATCACCCGGATAGTTTATTGAAGCAGATGTCGCCGCGCTGCCATCTCCACCGGTAGCCCCACTGCCATTACCAGCTACCGTTGTCATACTTCCGTCAGTTGCAATTTTTCGAATCACATGATTGCCTGCATCAGCTAGGTATAAATTTCCTGCTTGATCAGAAATTAAACCGCGTGGCATAGAAAAGGTTGGCGATGTAGCTGAATAATTTGAGACTGCCGAGTTGCTCGCGGTAAACTTCTTTATCGGATTTATACCCGTATATATGTTGTACAACATATCCCCGTTATCTCTGACAACAAGACCAGTGACGGTAGATCCAGGAGTAGAAATAGTTTGTACATTGCCATTTGAATCTACTCGTCTTAGTGAATTAGCATCTAGATCCGAAAAATAAACCGTCCCGTCAGATCTAATAGAAAGCGCATGAGGCTCCAACCCCGCAGATGTGGCAGGGCCACTGTCGCCAGAAGTTATTTGATCTCCATTTCCCGCGTAAGTGGAGACAACCCAACCTGTATTAATCTGGAAAGTTGAGGTTGAAGCGGTTGCCGAGGAATTATCAGTCACTCTGACAGAGATGGATTGCGATTGCGATGCGGATGCCTGTCCTGAAATTACTCCCGAACTCGTATCCAAGGTGAGGCCACTTGGTAATGCCCCAGATGCGATTGCAAACTGATTACCGCCTGTTCCGCCGCTGACGATAATTTGGAGAGAATATTGACTTCCGACAACTGCCGTTTGCGTTGCGGGGGTCGTGATAGTGAGAGCAGCAGCGCGAGCAGTTGGCGCAATTACTGAAAGCATGGCAATAAATGCCGCGATTGCGCTCTTCCTCACAAGTGACCTAGCCGCCATACCCCCAGTCTAACCAAAGGTCAGGAGTAGATTTGGCTCATGGATGAAAAGAAGGCTTCCGAGTCAAAGCTAAGTTATGAAGCAGCCCGTGATGAACTCGCTGAGATTGTTGAATCCCTGGAAGATGGCAGCGCCTCTTTAGAGGAGTCATTGAAGTTATGGGAGCGCGGCGAAGAACTCGCGAAAATCTGTCAAGAATGGCTCGATGGCGCTAAGGCGAAATTAGCCTCAGTAAAAAAGGAGGGATAAAGAATGTCTCCAACTTTTTCTTATTCTGATCTGCTGCCTCTCGGCGCGGACACCACTCAATACCGTTCGCTCGGCAGCGATGGCGTATCAGTTGACACCAGAGGCGATTGCAAAGTTAACTGAAGAGGCAATCCATGACATCAACCATTACCTACGTCCAGATCACCTGCAGCAATTAGCAAATATTCTTAAAGATCCAGAGGCTTCAGCAAATGATCGCTTCGTTGCCCTAGATTTGCTAAAGAATGCAAATATTTCAGCAGGTGGAGTTCTTCCCATGTGCCAAGACACCGGCACCGCCCTTGTTATGGGCAAGAAGGGTCAATATGTTCTAACTACAGCGAAAGATGAAGTTGCTGTTGCTCAAGGCGTCTACGACGCATATACAAAACTTAATCTTCGCTATTCACAGATGGCCCCAGTAACAACATGGGAAGAGAAGAACACAGGCAATAATTTGCCAGCTCAGATTGAAATCTATGCCGATAGTGATCACCAAGATGAGTACAACTTCCTCTTCATCGCTAAAGGTGGCGGTAGTGCAAATAAGTCTTTCCTCTACCAAGAGACTAAGGCTGTGCTCAACCCAGCCTCATTTATCAATTGGCTTGACGAGAAGTTGCGTTCACTTGGCACTGCAGCATGTCCTCCTTACCACCTCGCAATTGTCATCGGCGGAACAAGTGCCGAGCACACGGTAAAGACAGCAAAGCTGGCATCTACTCATTACCTCGATAACCTGCCAACTGCGGGCGATGCCGCAACTGGCCATGGTTTCCGTGATCTCGAACTAGAGCAACAGGTACTAGAACTCACTCGTACTTTAGGAATCGGCGCCCAATTTGGTGGAAAGTACTTCTGCCACGATGTCCGCGTAGTTCGCCTGCCGCGCCATGGGGCGTCACTTCCTATCGCTATCGCTGTCTCTTGTTCGGCTGACCGCCAAGCAAAGGCGAAGATCACTAAAGATGGAATCTTCCTGGAGCAGTTAGAAACTGACCCGGTTCACTTTATGCCTGAGACCACTGATGCACATCTCGACGATAACGTGGTGAAGATTGATCTCAATCAGTCGATGGATCAGATCCGCGCCGAGCTTTCGAAGTATCCAGTCAAGACTCGAGTCTCTCTGACTGGCACCATCGTTGTTGCCCGCGACATCGCCCATGCCCGCATCAAGGCAATGATTGATGAAGGCAAACCAATGCCAGATTATTTGAAGAACCATGCCGTTTACTACGCAGGTCCAGCAAAGACTCCAACAGGTTATGCATCGGGTTCATTCGGACCCACGACTGCAGGGCGGATGGATTCTTACGTTGATTACTTCCAGAGCCATGGCGGATCACATGTCATGTTGGCAAAGGGCAATCGCTCGAAGGCGGTCACCGACGCATGCGAGAAACATGGTGGCTTCTATCTAGGATCAATCGGCGGACCAGCTGCTCGCTTGGCACAAGATTGCATCAAGAAGGTAGAAGTGCTCGACTTTGAAGATCTTGGAATGGAAGCTGTCTGGAAGATTGATGTCGTTGATTTTCCAGCATTTATCGTTGTTGACGATAAAGGTAATGATTTCTTCGCCGAGACTATGCGCCCACTGACGATTGGCAAGAAGCCTGAGAATTAAAGGTAGGGCTTAGTAGTAGTTTGATCGCTTGAACTTGGCCCATGCTTTACATGGAGTCTCGTAGCGGATATCGATATAGCGAAGTCCCCAACGAATCTGAGTGACCGGGTTGGTGCGCCAATCGCTTCCTACTACCTCCATCTTTGAAGCAGGTAGAGCTTGCGGGATTCCGTGTGCTCCTGATCGATAATTATGTGCCTTGTAATTCCAATGGCTCTCTTTAGTCCAGAGTCGGTTGAGGCAGCCATATTGATCTGCGCCCCAGCTGTAATCGCTCTCCATAATGGTTCGAGTCACATACTTGGCGCCGGCTGGTTTACGAGCGAGCTCGACCTGGCGGGCAAGGAATGCGACATGCGCCATCTCAGAGGTCGGGGCAAAGATGCCGCGATTGAGTTGAGCCTCTTTAGAGACGGTCAGGCTCGCCTTTGAACTCTGAGGAAGGTTGAGACGGGTCATCGTTGGAAAGTCGAGGCCATTGGCAGTTGGCTGAGCAGCGCTCAGGATTAAGGTGGTGGCAACGAGGGTCCAGATGTTCTGCTTCTTAGAAACAATCTTCTTAATCGAAAACTTTTGAACTGACACTGTTGTAACTCACCCCGCCTTCATCTACCTAAAGATCCAGACCGTTCTGACCTGGTAACGGGCTATAGAGTTCCAATGGATGGCAGATGTCGCAAATTTTTTCCCGCGTGAGTCGCAAATTCTAAGGAAATAGTGAGGCTGGGGATAAGTAAAAGTGCTGGTCAGATAGGGTAAAGTCCTAAATGTCCGATTTGTGACTGTGAGATTTAAATAGGCCCTTTTAGACCGCTGGCCCCTCGAGAAGCTCAGTGACGAGAGCGGCGATTGGCGAGCGCTCACTTCGGGTCAAGGTGATGTGGGCGAAGAGTGGGTGGCCCTTCAAGGTTTCGACAACTGCGACCACTCCATCATGGCGGCCGACCCGCAAGTTATCTCGCTGGGCGACATCGTGGGTCATGATCACCCTCGAGTTCTGGCCAATTCGAGAGAGGACGGTGAGAAGGACGCCTCGTTCAAGCGACTGCGCCTCATCGACAATGACAAAGGAGTCATGAAGAGAGCGGCCGCGGATATGGGTCAGGGGCAAAACTTCGACAATTCCGCGCGCGAGGATCTCATCAATGACATCTTGGCTAACAAGTGCGCCTAAGGTATCGAAGACCGCTTGCGCCCAAGGAGACATCTTCTCCCCTTCGCTACCAGGAAGATATCCGAGCTCTTGCCCTCCCACTGGATAGAGTGGACGGAAGATCACCACCTTCTTATGAATGCGCTTCTCCATGACCGCTTCAAGTCCAGCACAGAGCGCGAGCGCAGATTTTCCAGTTCCTGCTCTTCCGCCAAGTGAGACGATTCCAATACTTTCATCCAATAAAAGATCGAGGGCAATCCGTTGTTCAGCTGAGCGACCATGGAGGCCAAAGGCCGAGCGATCCCCTTTCACCAGTTGCAGGCGTTTATCTGGAGTAACTCTGGCGAGAGCACTGCCTTTTTCAGAGTGGAGCAGGACCCCTGTATGAACTGGTGAGATATGTGCCATCTCATGTTCTGCAAAACCGGCCGAATAGAGCTCATCTATCAGAGAGTGGCCTACATCAAGATCTTCTATTCCAGTCCAACCGCTATTGGATACCAACTCGGCAAGGTACTCCTGCGCCTCGACTCCGACCGAAGATGCCTTGACTCGAAGTGGGAGGTCTTTAGTCACGAGGACCACGCGCCGCCCTTCAGACATCAGGTTCTTGGCGACGGTCAAAATTCGAGCGTCATTATTTCCATCCCTCAAAAAGCTGGCTGGAAGCGAGCTGGTATCTGAGTGGTTGAGCTCTACCGTGAGAATTCCGCCCTCTGGCGTGATTTTTAGCGGTTTATCTAAGCGACCATGTTCAATGCGAAGGTCATCAAGCGCGCGAAGTGCGGCTCTGGCGAAGTAGCCGAGTTCGGGATGATCCCGCTTATTTTCGAGTTCGCCGATTACAACTATCGGGATTACAACCTCATGTTCTTCAAATTTAGTGAGCGCCCCTGGATCTGCCAAGAGAACTGATGTGTCGAGAACATAGGTTGTCAGCATCCAAGAAAGATACGCCCGGCTATTTACTCTTCAACTTCGACACACCTTATGTTTTTAAGATGTCATCGAATGTTTACTTTCCTAACCGGCTAGCCGGATGCGCCGGTTACTTTCCTAACCGGCGGTGGCGGAGACTGTAATCGCGCAAGGCGCGCAGGAAATCGACCCGGCGGAACTCTGGCCAGTAAGCCTCACAGAAGTAGAACTCTGAGAGAGCGGATTGCCAGAGCAAGAAACCACCAAGGCGCTGTTCGCCAGAGGTGCGGATCAAGAGATCAGGGTCAGGTTGGCCAGCGGTGTAGAGGTGGCGACCAATCGCTTCGGCATCGAGAGCGGCGCTCGCCTCTTCCAAGGTGTGGCCAGCATTTGATTCCTCGGCTAAGAAACCTTTTACCGCGTCAACAATCTCGCGGCGACCGCCATATCCAACGGCGACATTGACCGATAACTTTGAATCAGGACAGCCGGGCAAGCTCGCCAATTTCACTGCCAGTGGCTCTGGCAGAATATCGAGGGCGCCAACAGCTTTAATGCTCCATCGCTTTCGAGCAGCTAGGTCATCGACAATCTCACTGATGACATCAATCAGGATGGCAACCTCTTCGGGCGAGCGCTTGAAATTATCGGTGGAGAGCATCCATAAAGTCACGACCTCAACCTGGGTCTCTTCGCACCATCCCAAGAGGTCAACAATCTTGCCCGCCCCACGTTTGTGACCAAAGGGATCGGTTGCATCTGGATTCTGCTTCGCCCAGCGACGATTTCCATCAAGGGTCACGCCAATATGGCGTGGGGTCTTTGAGAAGTCGAGATCTTTGATAATCCGCCACTCATAAAAGGGGTAGAGCAGCGATTTAGCGCGATTACGAATACTTCGCAACTATCTTCCGCTCGGCGATAAATGAGGCGACCGGAATGGTGCCGGCTGCGACTAAGGCGAGAATGACAGGTAGGGAGATCCGCTTCTGCACCGCCAACTGTAGAACCGTGAGGATGTAAGCAATATAGAAGTATCCGTGAGCAATCGGGATGACGATAAATGGATTGCCCTCATCAAAAGCGTTAAAGGCGTATTTGGCAACCATATAGACCACTAGCAAGATCAAGTTGATGCCGCAGATTATGGCCATGCTACGGAAGCGGCCCATTGCTGTTGTGATGAGAGGGGATTTCATAGCGCTAACTCTAACTCGCTACAAGTCTCTAGTCACGACTTTTCAGCGCCACGACGTTTATAGAACGGTGCCCACAGTACGAGAGCAGCCATCAGCCACCATATGACCACATAAGAGATGTGTTGCCAGTAATACCCAAGGACTTTGCCTTTGGGTGGAGCGACAGAGATGCGAGTTCTCTCCACTGATCCGCTTCGAACGCTCTCAGAGGTGGCAGAGATAAATCCATCGTAGAGCTGATAATCGACGAGCGAGGTAAGGATGCTGCTATCCAAGCGTGAGAGCTGAGATTGAGTTGGTGCTACGCGATCTTCAAATTGGCTTGGTTCAAGGGTGCCAGTGATTGCGACTCTGGTCGACATTGCAATCTCGGGAGAGTTCAAGCGATCTTCCCAGAGGCCACGCACAACCAAAATTGCAGATGCGCTATCGACCTGCATAAGCGCAACCTCCCAATCGCTGACCTCGCCAGAGACCTCTCTCTGATTCGGCGCTAAGTACGTGGCGATGTAATAACCTGTGAGTTCGACAGATTTGCCGAAAGCTTCTACTGGAAGAGAGCCTTCAGGTGTTGTGAGGTCAGAGAGTTGATAGATGCGCTGATCTTGAATGATTGGTTGGTTCTGAAGTGCAGATAACTCTTGGGCGCGATCGAGTTGCCACAAACCAAGAGCGAAGAAGATTGATGCGAGGGTAAGTACTGCCAACCCTTGAAGTAATTTTTTAATTTTGCCCGTCTTCTTCACGTTTCATGACGCGGTTGTAGCGCTTGTAAAAGCTGCGGAGCAGTAGGGTGATTGATGTGACAAGCACGATCATCGTCAGTGAGCCAGCGATACCCATATCTACATCATCAGTCATGAGAGGATTCTCCCATGAGTGAGGCCGAGCGCCAATTTGATTTCAATGATCGTTATGGAATTCGCAATCAACGTGCCTGGCTTCCATACGCCCTCTCTTTCCTCATCATCGGCGGCGGATGGTTAATGTGGTCAGCCCTTCATCATGCAGAGCCTGAAATATCACACTCGCTTGTAGCCTTTGATAACTCTGATCCTAGAAATATAGAGATTCGATTTATCGTTACACGACGAGATCCATCAGCGTCGGCGACATGCATCCTGGCGGCTCGAGATTTCGATAAGGTCATTGTTGGTCAGATTGTTGACCGTATTCCGGCAAGTCAGGGCGCTATCGAGCGCACTGTGAAGATTCCTTCACGCGCAGATGCCGTAAATGCAGGCATCACCACCTGTTACCTCGATTAGAGAGACCTAGTATTCTTTCTCGCTATGAGCACAGGACAGACTTGGCTAACCCAGGAGGCGGCAGATCGCCTCGCGGCAGAGCTCGCCCATCTTGAAGGCGAAGGCCGCAAAGATGTCACCGCCAAGATTGAAGCTGCTCGCGCTGAAGGAGATTTAAAAGAGAATGGCGGCTACCACGCTGCCCGCGAT
>JBFYOW010000003.1:0-34955 GCA_041303595.1 Actinomycetes bacterium | reverse complement strand
TCTTCTCAGGAATATCGATACTTGAAATCTCAAAGGATTTTCGCCATGTAAAGGTGCGCCTCAAGAAAAAGATGCTTACATCAAATTATGTAGGCACTCTCTTCGGTGGCTCACTCTTTGCGATGACAGATCCCTTTTACATGGTAATGGTGATGAAGAACCTTGGTTCGGGATACATCGTCTGGGATAAGCAGAGCGAGATTGATTATGTCTCACCGGGGAAAACAACCGTCTATGCCGAATTCAACATCTGGGAGACCGACTTAGAGGAAATCAAGCGTGAAGTCGCTGCCTCTGGGAAGTATCTCAAGTGGTTTGAGGTAGAGATCAAGAGCAGCGACGGCACACTCGTTGCCAAGGTAAAGAAGCAGATTTACATTCGCAAGAAGGTTTAATTTTCGCTGGTATTGTCGGCGAACTCAGTACAAGTCCTAGTAGCTCAGTGGATAGAGCAACCGCCTCCTAAGCGGTAGGTCGCAGGTTCAACTCCCGCCTAGGACACTTCTCTTACATGAAAGAGACCACGGCAACAATGGGGAAGTTGCAGTGGCCTCTATCAAAGCTTTTACTTCTTGAAATCATCCTTATGCGCTGCTGCATGAACCTTGTCGACTGCCTCAACGACTTTTTCTTTCGCCTTCTCGACAACTGACTCAGCCTTTTCTTTAATTTCTTCTTTCACTTCATCTTTAGCAGCCTCTAGATGGCCTTCGATGTGATCTTTTGTATGTGTCATTTTCTTTCCTAATGAATATCTGCGGTCGTTCTTCAATGAGCTACTTGCTCGATCGCCTCATCTATTCATTTTTTACATTAGCACTTTGCCCCTCACGAGATTCTCTCAGTTGTCTCTCAGATTATTTGAAAGCTTTAATATCAAAGCGCGCGGTAGTGGCCATATGTGGAACCGTCAGTGCCCAGATAATGACTAAGGTGCTCCACAGAATACTGGACGAGAATTTATCTGGGCTAGCAACCATCAGGGCGATAGCCAACACGAATGTTCCGGCAATAGCGTAAAGACCTGGGATCACAGCGGCGGCGATTGCTCGCTTTGGATTCTCTTCCGCAACGTACTTCATCGCAGTATCTAGTTTTGGTACTAGCCGCGCTGTATGACGAATTGCGTGCCAGAAACCAAAGTAAATTGCGAAGGCAACCAAAGGCGGAGCGATGATTGCAAGTAACGCTAGAAGGGATAGATCCAGCGCGTGTGAATAGTGACGGGTAACAATCAACAAGAGAATGCTTGCAACTCCTGCAACAAGGGCGTAACTGCGTATTGCATTGGAGTTACTTCCCGCCCAATTAATCAGAGTTGGCTGAATTCTTTCTAGCGCATCCAATGTGCGTGAATCTGTAA
Source organism: Actinomycetes bacterium (assembly GCA_041303595.1). GTDB lineage: Bacteria > Actinomycetota > Actinomycetes > Nanopelagicales > Nanopelagicaceae > Planktophila. The sequence continues at coordinate 33,592 of JBFYOW010000003.1, read as the reverse complement.
GAGGAAGAACCACCGGAAGAAATCCTGCCGGAATCGCATAAACGCTCTCTACCCAGAACGGATACTTATCTTCACGTAAATACTCGCGCTCTTCATTGCGGTAAGCGGCATCACCAAAACCGAAGTGGAGCGCGCTCATAACTATGACAATCTGAAAACCAAGGAGATTCCAGCTCGCAATCGCCCAGCCGGCGAGGATTGCCACGAGAATGTAGCCAACTATGTAGGCAACAAACTTGCGCTGTGAAGTTCGTGGAATTGTGATCAAGTGATCGATTGCCCCGTGGGGTATTCCAACAAGAAGAGCCACGAGTGCAATCGCTAATTGGAGCGAAAGTGGAATATCACCGAGGGCTAATTGTGCTGCAACTACTATTGTCAACGAACCCATGAGTCCATACCGCGACCACTGTCTCGCCCATTGATAGATAAAAATTAGCGAGTTATGCATGGGAAAAGAGTAATTGAGAGAGTGGTTATATGCGAGAGTAACGCCATGGAGCAATTCCACTATCTTTATGTGCTCGGCTTTATCGCCTTCTGCGCGGTCTCAGTCTCGCTTGCATTTAGGTTGCGCGTACCTCGGTTTTGGAGAAACTTTTTTATTGCCGACCTATCTATTCTCGCCATTTATCTCAACTGGGATTACTGGGCAATCGAGAAAGGGAACTGGGGTTTTGATAGTGAACAGATTCTAGGTCTCTATCTCTTTGGACATATTCCAATTGAAGAGGTTCTCTTCTTTATCATCGTGCCACTCATGACGGTGATTGTTTATGTAACGCTATTGAAGATTATTAAGTACGTTAAGGAGAAGCGATGACTTATTCCGATATCGCTCTTTATGCAGTGATCTTCGCTGTTGTAACTGATCTCTACTTCATTAAAGTTCAGATGATTACGCGAGGGATATTCTGGCTCTCATACGGACTTATTTTTCCTTTTCAGCTTCTCACAAATTGGTGGCTTACCTCATCAAATATCGTCATTTACTCGCCAGAGACAATCACCGGGCCTCGGCTAGCAGGTGCGCCTATCGAAGATCTTCTCTTCGGGTTTTCGATGATTCTATTGACGCTCTCATTTTGGGAGTTCTACCGCGCAAGAGATAAGAAGTTAATTAAAAAGTAGATTACTTACGCTTGATGCGGCGAAGCTCTTTCCGCATCGCTTTGATTTCGGCGCGTTCTGCCTTGACCGCTTTACTAGTTGGAAATGCCCATTTAAGAATCGGTATGAGAATTAAACCAACAACAAAATAGCCTGCAATACTCTGAAACCATAACGCGTTATTTACTCCACCAAGCATCGCTGATTACCTCTACGCAAAGACCACGGTGCGGTGGCCCACGATAAAGATGCGATCTTCTGCGTACATACGTACAGCCCGAGAGAGCACACGCCGTTCGATATCGCGGCCAATCGAAGTTAACTGTTCTGGTGTTGAGGTATGGCCAACGTGGGTGACATCTTGTTCGATGATTGGTCCCTCATCAAGATCTGCAGTAACGAAGTGTGCAGTGGCTCCAATGATCTTTACGCCACGATCATGTGCTTGGTGATACGGCTTTGCACCTTTGAAGCCCGGTAAGAATGAGTGATGAATATTGATGACTTTGCCTGGCATAGCTGCACAGAAGTCGCTAGAGAGAATCTGCATATATCGAGCAAGAATTACGAAATCAATCTTTAGCTCTGCAATCTTGGCGAGCATCACCTGCTCTTGCGATGCTTTATTTGTTGCATCAATTGGTAGATAAAGGAATGGAATTCCATGAGACTCAACAAGGGTCTTGAGATCTTCACGGTTAGAAATTACTAGAGGAATTTCTATAGGAAGTTCATTGAGTTCGAGCAGATAGAGAAGGTCCCTCAGGCAATGGCTCTCTTTTGTTACCAAAACAAGAGCACGAGGCTTTTCATCTGTTGGTCGAATATGAAGAGCTGGCTTGAACTGTGCCAGACCTGATTGCAAAGTCTCTGTCGCCTTTTCAAGTGATTGCGCTGATTCAAAGCGAGTACGCATCACAAAAGTATTAGTCGCATGATCTGTAAATTGCTGGTTCTCAATGATGTTGCCCTCAGCAGCCAAGACTGCGCTGGTCATAGCATGAACGATGCCGGGTTGATCTGCGCATTGCAGGGTGGCTATGAGATCCATGGCCTAAGGGTAAGGGCAGTTAGTGCTTGATAGTGAATCGCTGCATTGACTTAGGTGCCCACCAGTTGCGCTCACCGAAGAGGCGCATCAAAGCAGGAACCAAGAGCCCACGAACAATCGTTGCATCGAGCATTACCGCAAGAGCTACACCAAATCCCATCGATTTAATTGAAGTCACTCCACTGAGCACAAATGAAGCGAAGACGACTGCGAGCAAGACCGCTGCCGCTGTAATGATTCGCGCAGAGCGTTGTAGTCCAATTGCTACTGCATCTTCATTTGATTTGCCCGCATCATGTTCTTCACGAATACGAGATAGCAAGAAGACTTCATAGTCCATAGAAAGTCCGAAGACTACGACTGCAATCAAAATAACAATTGAAGTATCAAGTGTTCCCGTAACCGTAAATTCACCCACTAGCCACTGCAGGTTGCCTCCGATAAAGACCCATGTCAATACGCCCATAGTTGCGGCAAGAGATAAGACATTCAAGATGATTGCCTTTATCGGCAGGATTATTGAACCGGTAAAGAGGAAGAGCAGAATTAATACGCTAATTGCGATCCAGCCGAAAGCAAGCGGAAGTGTTGAAGCGATTCCATCTTGTGAATCCGTGTAGTCAGCAGCGACGCCACCAATGATTGTTCCAGTTGGCGAATTGAGATCACGAAGATCATGGATTAATTTCTGTGCTTCAGGAGTACGTGGCAGCATTGAATGGATAGCGGTTACTCGTAAATCCTCGCCGTAAGGGCGAGCAGGATTTACGAGTACTACACCTTCAACGCTTCCAATTGCAGAGAGATATGTTGCAACCTCTGCGCTCTTATTGACTCCACCAGGAATGATAATTTCAATTGGGTTACCAGTCTGACCTGGGAATCGTTCTGCTTGAACAGCAGTTGCAATCGCAGCCGGATTCGATGCAGGTAGTGTGCGTGAATCTGTCTGTGAGAACTTCGCTGAAGTAAGTGGTGCGGCTAATACGCCGAGAACAATGAGCGAAAGAACGGTGACTGAAATTGGGCGTCGCATAACAAAGCGAGCAGTCTGAGCCCAACGACCTTCCTCTTTTGGTGTGATTGCACTACGTCGAATAACGCCCTTATCAATCTTGGTACCGACTAGCGCCAAGATTGGAGGCAAACCACATAGAGCTCCGACGACGGCGAGTGCCACCACTGAAACACCTGCATAGCCAAAAGACTTAAGGAATGGCAGTGGGAAGAAGATTAAAGACATAAGCGTGACGAGAACTGTTAAACCTGAGTAAAAGACAGTTTTTCCAGCAGTTACCATCATGGTGACAATTGATTCTTCAACACTCTTTCCGCGGTGAAGTTCTTCTCGGAAACGATTGACCATTAAGAGCGCATAATCAATGCCAAGCCCTAGCCCCATTCCAGTAACCAAATTGAGTGCATAAACGCTGACATCAGTAAAGAGAGTTAAGAGGTAGAGCACGAAGAAAGCACCCAGAATTGCTGAGACTCCAACAATCAACGGCATGGCAGATGCTGCGAGTGCGCCAAAGACAAAGGCAAGCAAGATGAATGTCAACGGAATGGAGATTGATTCAGAGAGCTTTAGATCCTTGCTAATTTTCTCGGTTATTGCATTACCGATAACACCAAAGCCACTTGCGTAGAGATCAAAGCCATCAACTTTGCCATCGTAATTTTCTTGGAAAATCTTTCCGAGATCTTGGCTCTTCGGACTAAAGGCCTCATCATTTCCATAAATTAAAATGTAAGCAGCATTGCCGTCACTTGATTTGAGTGACGGTGCGCTTCCTGATGACCAATATGAAAGTGTTTTTGAGACACCTTCCTCAGTTGCCATCTTTTTTTCGAGAGCGATAGCGCGCGCTGCCACAGCTGGATCATCAACACTTGTCGAAGCATCAACCATGACAACAATTGCAGGATCAGATTCTTTGAGAGTATCTGTGATGTAGGTGTAGACCTTGTACGAATCACTTGAGGCGATTGAGTACCCACCTGAATCAAGTCGATTAAAGACCTGAGCGCCTAATCCACCCGCTACAAGAATTGAGACAACGAATGTAATAACTGCGATTTTCTTGCGGCGGACAGCGAAGTGGCCAAGTTTCTCGAACATGGTTGAAGTATGACGGAGTAGACTTGGCTCGTCTTCTTCGAAAGGGGGATTGTGCTGTGAGTAACATCTTTCCTGAGACAACCGACGATGAACGCGATCCACGTGAAGACCAGAACGAAGACCGCCGTCGCGAAGAAGAGATTAAGGGCGATCGCCCTCCTCATCACGAGGGTTAATTAATCAGCTGATGCGGGCTTTGGAGCTGAATCAGTCTTATAAAAACCAGAGCCTTTAAAGACGACCCCTACATTGCTATAGACCTTCTTGACTTCACCCTTGCATTCTGGGCATTCAGTTAAGGCATCATCGGAGAAAGATTGAACTATCTCGAAGGCGTGGCCGCAGGCGGTGCATGCATATTGGTATGTAGGCATCAGGTGTGACCTTTCTTCTAAATTTGGAGTGGTGGCCTAGTCTAAAGAAGTGAGACGATAGGCGCGAATTAGCGCGAGGATTTAGTGACCGGAGGGCTCAATGAAGAAGGTAGCAGGCGCAGCAGCAATCGCATTAGGGCTCCTCTTTTCTGGAACCTTCGCAGCATCCGCAAATACTCTCGTGACCACCAGTCCATCAGCTGGTCAATCTCTTGAGGCAGCACCAAGCGCGGTCACCCTCACTGCTGAGGTCCCGATTCTCGATACGGGAAACGAAGTAGTAGTCACAGATCCATCAGGTATTCGCGTCGATGATGGAACATTGACCATCGCAGGAAACGAAGCGGTTGTTGGGCTGAAGAATTTTGTTCGCTCTGGAATCTACACAGTGACCTATACATTGCTCGCCGAGAATGATGTGCCACTTATCGGCTCCTTTACATTTAACTTTGCTGAACCAACTGTGATTGCAACAGTTGCGCCAGAACCAAGTCAGACTCCTTTGCCAACAGGAAATAACGCCGGAACCACAATGTTCGTTCTCGGCCTTCTACTTGCAGCTCTTGTTGTGACAGTTGCGCTCGCCCGTTATGCGCGAAAGCTCTATAGCGAGAGATGATTGTCAATCAAGGCGCGTTTTATCTACTCGCCTTCGCAACAGTCGGCACATTATTGGCTGCATCCCTCTTTATCATCAATGAAGATGGAGTACTCACTACTGCCGGACTTCGTCTTAAGAAAATTGCTGGTGTACTCGCATCCCTTTGGCTGCTCTCATCATTTGTCGGAGTCATTCTTAAAGTTGCACAAATTCTTGATACTAACTTTGCCGGTGCTTTTGATCAAACAACTATCAATTCATATTTAACCCAGACTGAACTCGGCAAATCTATGTTGGTTCAATTAGTTGGTTTAGCGATTGTTTCAATCGCGATACCGCTATTTAAACGCACACTCCCGTTAGTGGTCATTACTGGCATTGCACTTTTGGCTTTGATCGCACCCATTTTTCAGAGCCATGCAGCTGCTAGCGGTTCTCATGCACTAGCTGTTGGTTCTCTCGCAACGCACGTAATTGCACTCACTCTCTGGGTGGGTGGCTTATTCGGAATCATCGCGATTCCACGTGAGGATCGAGTTCCAGCCCTTTATCGTTTCTCGCAACTAGCCCTATGGGCTGCAATCGCAGTTGTTGCCAGCGGTTTGGCAACATCTTGGACTCGCCTCAATGAGAAAGCTGCGTGGGGAACACAATATTCATATGTAGTGATTGTGAAGGTATTGATCACAGTTGTTCTACTAGCAATGGGTTATGCCAATCGTAAATCCCTCGAATCGCGGGATGAGTTACGCCTTCAAGAGTTGACCAGACTTGTCGGAGTCGAGGCGATGGTGATGGCTTCGGTTGTACTTATGGGCAGTTGGTTATCTCAGATTCAGCCACCCATTGGCGATACAACAAATCTCACTGCAGCACAGATCATTGTTGGACAAGAGACTCCACCTCCACCATCACTTTTGAATTTACTGAGGGAGTACAACCCCGATGCTCTGATGATTGCGATTCTTGTAACAGCGGTCGCGCTTTACATCAAGGGGGTTGCAGTTCTCAAGGCGCGTGGTGATTCATGGCCAGTAGGCCGCACCATTGCCTTTGCTACGGCAATTGCTCTGATTGATTTTGCAACATCTGGTGGACTCGGTGTTTACGCTATCTTCTCATTTGAATATCACATGGTCGCTCATATGCTTTTGGGAATGATTGCGCCGATTGGTTTGGTCCTTGGTGCACCAATTACTTTGGCGCTTCGCACACTTCCACAAGGTCGAACCAGCTCAGAGCGCGGCATTCGCGCTTTAGCTTTGAAGGCTTTGCACTCGCGTTACTCAATAATTCTGACCAATCCAATCACAGCACTCGCTCTCTTTGATGGATCACTATTTGTTCTCTACTTCACTGATCTCTTCGGTCTATTGATGCAGAATCATGCTGGACATATTCTGATGAATATTCACTTCATCCTTGCTGGGTTCCTCTTCTTTAATGTTGTAATCGGGGTGGACCCAAGCCCGCGCAAGTACCCTCACATTCTCCGCATAGTTATTCTCTTTGGAGCGATGAGCCTTCACGCCTTCTTCTCTGTCGCTCTAATGTCAGAGACAACGCTAATTGATGGCGGGTATTACGGATCTCTGCAGACGCCATGGATTCCTGATTTACTCGCTGATCAAAAGGCAGGTGGAACGATTGGTTGGGCGATGGGCGAAATCCCTATTATTTTGGCCCTGATTGCCACCTTTATCTTGTGGATGCGTGAAGATAAGCGCGAAGCAGTGAGAATCGATCGAAATGAAGCTCGCCTGGCCGCAAAGGGCGAGCCGGATGAACTTGCTAAATACAACGCCTACTTGAATACACTTCAACAGCGCGATGAGGCCAAGAACCAGGAGAAGCAATGACGCTCAAAGATGTCTTTCTATTGCCACAGGAGTACAACGATCTCCGTGACTCGGTGCGTGCACTTTCTGAGAAAGAGATTGCACCTTTTGCTCATGCTGTAGATGAAGATCATCGCTACCCGCAAGAGGCGCACGATGCACTTTTGAAGTCAGGTCTTTTTGCAGCTCATGTTCCTACAGAGAACGGTGGCGATGGTGCAGATGCTCTCGCAATGGTCATCATTATTGAAGAGGTTGCTCGCGTCTGCGGATCTGCCTCACTGATTCCTGCAGTAAATAAACTCGGATCATTTCCTTTAATTCTCGGCGGAAACACTGAGCAGAAGAATAAGTGGCTCCCACAGTTAGCAAAGGGAAAAGGTTTCTCATACTGTCTTTCAGAATCTGAAGCAGGTTCTGATGCTGCATCGCTGAAGACCAAGGCAGAGCGCGTTGGCGATAATTGGGTTATCAATGGAAGTAAGAAGTGGATCTCTAACGCTGGTGTCTCTGACTTCTACACTGTTATCGCACAGACCGACCCATCTCTTGGCTCTAAAGGCATCACTGCATTCGTTGTTGAGAAGAGCGATCCCGGAATCTCATTTGGCGCACCAGAGAAGAAGATGGGTTTCCGTGGTTCGCCAACTCGTGAGGTCTACTTCGACAATGTAACTATTGGCGATGACCGTCGTATCTCTGAAATTGGTAAAGGCTTTGCTCTTGCAATGGACACTCTCGACCACACTCGAATCACAATTGCGGCACAAGCTCTGGGCCTTGCACAGGGCGCATTCGATGCAGCCAAGAAATATTCACACGAACGTAAGCAGTTCGGCAAAGAGATTTTTGATTTCCAAGGAATTCAATTTATGTTGGCAGATATGGCGATTGCTATCGAATCTGCTCGCCAACTTACATATGCAGCAGCGGCAAAGTCAGAGCGCAATGATGCAGACCTTAAGTTCTTCTCAGCGGCATGTAAGACACTGGCAACAGATGTTGCAATGAAGGTAACGACAGATGCTGTTCAGATACTTGGTGGATATGGCTATGTCAGCGATTATCCTGTCGAGCGAATGATGCGCGATTCGAAGCTGACCCAGATCTATGAGGGTACAAACCAGATTCAACGCATCGTTGTTGCGCGTAATCTGCCGTAAATAGCACCCTCTTTCCTCAATTAGACTTGGGGTATGTTCGTTCGCAAAGTGGCTAAGCGCACCGCCTTCATGGGCTGGTTGATTGCCGTACTTTCGATCACTTCGGTTCCACAAGCAAGTGCTGCAGCCACTATTCATTACGACTCAACAAACGGTGGGGTATGCAGCACACTTCTCACTAGTGCAAGTCTCTATGCGAACAAACTTGTTGCAACAAGTTCTGTAACGATAAATACGATTAATGTCCTCATCGGTGCAGGCAGCCAAACCAATTTCTCATCCAGCCGTTATTACGTCATGGCTGATCATCCAACTGGCGGCTCATCTGGTAATGGAGCGCCATCGACAGTGCTCGCTACATTCACTCCAGACTCTATTTCTGGAAGCAGTACAACAACCGTTGCAAAGTATGTGGGTACATACTCCGTCACTGCGGGAACTAAGTATTGGGTTGTTGCTGCTCAGAATGCGGGTGCATTTCCGATGTGCTATCGAAGTACCACCCCGATTAATTCACTCAACTTAAGTGCCTTCACGGGAGATACTTTGACAGGCTACTCCGGTTGGTTGCGAGCATCTTTATCTAACGGAACAAACCCAGTTGGTGCCAATTGGACCGTGAACTTGCCTGATGCGCTTACTTTTCAATATTCCTTAGAGAATAATATCTCTACGCCAGTCACCGCAATAGTTGGAACACAATCAGGGTCTCTTATTGCCAACTACCGCACAGTTACGCCATTAACGGTTAGCGTCGATACGCAATCGCGAGTTACTTTCTATGCCAATGGAAGAGTTGTTCCAGGATGTAGAAATATCTTGAGTTCTGGCGGAACGGCGACATGTAATTGGAAGCCGTCGGTTCACGGCTCATTCAAGATCTACGCCGCGGCTAATCCCGTGAGTTCTTCATACGTTGCCGCTAACACTTCAACCATCACCGTTGGTGTAGCTGCACGTACAAATAGGCGTTAACAGACCGAAGTAATAGAGATAGGCTCGCTCTATGAGCCACCTCTTCGATCCATTCACACTTCGCGGCATCACTATGCAGAACCGAGTCTGGGTTTCACCGATGTGTCAGTACTCAGCAAATGATGGTTTTGTAGGCGAATGGCACCAAGTTCACTTGGGTGCTTTTGCAACAGGTGGCGTTGGATTGATTATGGTTGAAGCGACTGGTGTTGTTCCGGAAGGGCGGATCTCTATCGGTTGTCCTTCTATTGAAGATGAAGCGCATGCCGAGGCTTTTCGACCAATGATTGATTTTGCACACGAACATGGCGTCAAGATGGGTATTCAGTTAGCTCATGCCGGCCGTAAGGCATCAACAATGCGTCCTGGCTCGGATCATTTGATGGCAAGTAAAGCCGAAGGAGGATGGCAAGCAGTCGCCCCATCTCCCATCGCGTTCCACGGATATCCAGAACCACGTGAACTTACCAATCTAGAGATCAAACTTCTTATCCGTGATTTTGCTGCTGCTGCTGTCCGAGCTGTCGAAGTTGGTTTTGATGTGATTGAGATTCATGGGGCACATGGTTATTTACTCCACCAGTTTTATTCACCGCTGGCAAATACCCGAACTGATGAATACGGTGGAGATTTTGAAGGCCGAACAAGGCTCTTGGTAGAAGTTGCACAAGCAATTCGAGAAGCAATTCCTGAAGAGGTTCCGCTCTTTGTCCGAATTTCTGCAACTGACTGGGTTGATGATGGTTGGAATATCATCGACTCGATTGAGCTTGCAAAAATTCTTAAGGTGATAGGTGTAGATCTCATCGATGTATCAACAGGTGGCAATGTTCATGATGCCCCGATTGAGGCAACGCCTGGCTTCCAAGTTCCTTTTGCCGCAGCGATTCGCAACGAAGCTGCAATTGCAACTGGGGCAGTTGGGTTGATTACCGAAGCTGAACAAGCAGAACACATAATCGTGACCGAAGAGGCAGATGCAGTATTTCTCGCTCGAGCAATGCTTCGCAATCCACGCTGGGCACTTTCTGCGTCAGAAAAACTTGGCGTAAAGATAGATTGGCCAGCACCTCTCGATCGAGGTCGCACGCTTCGATAAAACAGAACTTACCAACTATCCATGGGAACATCCCACGGTTCGCGTGGAAGATCATGTTCCATCCGTTCATAATTAAAGACAACTCCGTGTTTCCACGCTCGTAATAGAGGTAGAGACCGGTCATAAAAGCCACCACCTTGCCCTAAACGATATCCATCGGGATCGATAGCAAGCGCCGGAACCAATACAAGGTCGATTGCATCCAGGTCTGTGAAGATTGAGCCGATTGGTTCCTGAAATTTTCCATTGGCAGATAAAGATTCAGAACTTCCGTTCCATTTAACCCAATCAATGTTTTCTCCATTGATTCGAGGTAAAAGTAGTGTTTTTCCGGCAGCGATGATTGCTTCGTTGAGCAGATTGGTATCTGGTTCAAATCCATATGAATAATAGGAAGCGATAACGGATGCTTGAAAAATCTCAGGAATTTCCAAGAGGTGTAAGAGATTGTGTTCTATATAACGTTCTTCACGTTGTGCGCGCAAGCGACGGCGTAAGCCATCTTTCATATCTGCGCGACTACTAGCCATTGAAATCCCCTAAAAGTTATCTCTCAACAAGTAAGGTTACTGTCTATGTCCGATCGTGTGCGCGTTGATGAGGTCCTTACCTCACTATTAAATCTATGTAGCCCGCTCGAGCCTTTTGATATGCCGCTCCTTGATGCGCATGGCGCAACTCTGGCTGAAGATGTCTACGCCGGCGAACGACTAGTGATGAAGTCAGGCAGCCGAATCCGTTCTACCCAGATTGGACTCGCTGCTTCTATCGGTCTCGATCATCTTCCAACTCGTCCACATCCCCGCGTAGTTGTGATCTCTGCTGGCCCCGATTTGGTCGAACCAGGTATCGCACTCAAAGGCGAAGAAGAGTATGAAACAAATTCATGGCTGCTTACAACTGCTGTCCGCGAAACTGGTGCTGTTGCTTATCGAGTCCACTCAATTCCAGAGAATGAAGATCAGCTTAAAAATGCAATTGAAGATCAGCTAGTTCGCGCAGATCTAATAATTATCAGTGGCGAGCGTCATGATGATTCATTTGATCTCATCACTCGTACATTGCAAAAATTAGGCGAAGTTTTCGCAGTTGAGGTGGCAATCGATTCAAGTGGTCGCCATAACTACGGCACCATCGGCCCAGATAAGGTGCCAGTTGTTACCTTGCCCGGAGATCCAATCGCCGCGTACATCTCATTTGAACTTCTCGTCCGCCCAATGATTCGCACTATGTTGGGCGCTGCAACAATTCATCGGCCATCAGTTAAGGCCCGCCTTGAGAAAGGTCTGATCTCAACGCCGGGCGTTCGCTCGTATATCCGCGGAATCCTGAGTGAAGATGGAAAATCAATTACTCCACTTGGTTCGCAAGATGAACAGGCAACGCTCTCAGATGCCAACGCCTTCATTGCTGCCTCCGAGAGCGATGGCGAAGTTGCCGCTGGCAGCGAAGTCACAGTTGTTGTCCTCGAGCGTCGCTACATCTAATTCAATATGTGGCCGGTAACCCTTCGCGGAGAAGATATCGTCCTAAGGTCTCCTCGTTTTCGTGATCGTGCGCGGTGGAATCGAGTTCGTGCAGAAAATAGAGATTGGCTATCGCCTTGGGAAGCCACTTTGCCGCAAGAGCCTGCAGGTTCGCCCGCTAGTGAATTCGTATCCAAACGGCCATCTTTCTATGCGATGGTACGCGCTCTGCATCGCGAGGCACGTGCTGGCCGCTCATATTCATTTATGGTCTGGCACGGCAATAATCTCGTTGGCCAGATCACAATGGGTGGCGTTATTTATGGAGCACTTCGTGGAGCGCATATCGGGTATTGGATTGATAAGAATTACGCAGGACGCGGGTATACAACTGAGGCGGTAAAGGTATTGACTGCCTATGCCTTTGAAACTCTTGGCCTACATCGGATTGAGATAAATATTCGCCCAGAAAATGGCTCATCGATACGGGTGGCAGAGAAAGCTGGTTATCACTTTGAAGGTGACCGGCCAGAATTTCTCCATATTGCAGGTGGTTGGCGTGACCACAAGTGCTTTGTAAAAGTTAATGATTTAGTGCGATAAACCCCTCGGAAATCCCAAGAGTTTTACGCTCACCCAACTAATCTTGGCCCATCATGGCATCGGGAATTATCTACCTAGCGATTGTAGGCATGTGGGTTGCCTATTTCTTACCTCGCTGGTTGCATAACAAAAATGAATTCTCTGGAAAGCATGTTGAAAGACATAAGTCCGCACTCCGTGCAGTTGCCGGAAATACACCGGGAGCAAATGTTGGATCCGGTGTTATTTACACAGATGTTGATCGTGTAGCCCGAGTTGCCCAACAACTCTTACGCCGCAGAATTATTTTTACAATTATTGCAATTACATTGATTACTACTTTAGTAGGAGTTGTCATGCAGACTCTGGCACTTACATCGCTTTTGCTACCAATTACAGGATTGATTATCTACATTGCACATGTGCGTCGCCAAGCAAACGCTGAGGCGATTCAACATCGTCGCATGGATCAGATTCATCGTCGAACCGAAGGTGTCTCGCATACAAACCTCTCAAATGTGATTGCTCCAAAAGAATCAACCGAACATTGGATTCCATTTGCAGAGCGCGAACTCTCCGGCGTAACGCTCTTGCCTAAGGGCACTGCTGCTGCACGTATGCAGTGGGAACCAAGCGAAGTTCCACTGCCAACTTATGTGAACGCCGCAAAAGCAATTCAGCCTAAGCGTGTTATTGATCTGACAGAGCCAGGTAAGTGGAGTGATGAGCAAGAGGCGCTTGAGCGTGCAGCTCTGGCAGCAGCAGCGCCTTCGCGCGATGAAATCTTTGATCAGCAATTGGCAGATGAAGCCGTCGAACGCCTTCGCAATATTCGCGCTGCTAATCAGTAAAAGTAACTCTTAAATCCAACTCGCAAACCACATGTGGGCTTGCCATGCCTCATAAGTTAAGACCTGACCTAGGTATAGCGGCAAGAAGTAGATGAAGTTAATTGTCATCGCAAGAAATAAGCCAAGAAGAACAAACTCTCCAATGCGATATGCCCGGTCGCTCTTTCGCCGTTGCGCTGTAAGAAAGAGTCGAGCACAGTAAACAAGCGCAAGGATAAGGAACGGCTGAAAAACAATCGCGTAAAAAGAGAAGACTGTGCGCTCTTGGAAGAAGAACCACGGTATATATCCGGCTGCAATTCCAGAGACAATTATTGTCACTGCCGGATCAAAGTTACGCACCAAGAGTGAACGAATCCAGAAACCGAAGACCACCGCAATTGCGATAGTGCCGGACCACCAGAGCAATGGTGTTCCCAAAGCTAAAACTTCTTGCGAGCATGAATCAGCACCACAAGTTTTTGGCGTTTCGTAGAAGAAACTTGTTGGTCTACCCATAATCAACCACGACCAAGGGTTCGCTTCATAAGGATGCTTCTCGCTCAGCCCGGTATGAAAATTGAGCATCTCTTTATGATAAAAAATAAATGAAGAGATTGAATTTGATGAGTGGTTTCTATCCCATCCTCTATCTGAGACAAACCAACCCCACCAAGAAATCAGATAGACGGCGAGTGGCAATAGTGAGAATGCAGCAATACGGCTTAGCGTCGGGCGAATTAAATCTCGACCGCTGTGATGGGTAAATGCTCGATAGAGTGCAATAAGAGCAAAGATTGCAATGAAGTAAAGGGCGCTCCACTTTGTGGCAAGAGCTAATCCTAAGAAGAGGCCGGTCCACCAATACTTCTTTGAGATAAAGAAATATGTCGCAATCAGAATAAAGAAGGCGAGGAAGTTATCCAGTAAAGCAGTTCGAGAGTGAACCAAAGCCAAGCCATCTATAGCCATTAATCCGCTTGCTAAAGCGGTGAGGAGAGGAGAGTAGAAGAGACGATGTGCAATTAAGGCAACAATCAGAATCATTAGTGATCCAACAAGTGCTGTTGCAAATCTCCACCCTAGAGCGTTATCGCCAAATATTCTGATACCAGATGCAATCATCCATTTACCAACGGGAGGATGCACTACAAACTCTGGCTGCGAACCAGTTACCTCGACTCCATATTTCAGAAAATCTCTGGCGCCATCTACGTAGTAGACCTCATCAAAGATAAGAGATTTGATTGATGAAAGATTAAATAATCTCAAAATGAATGAGGCGAGGGCTATCAAGAGCGGAGCGATAGCGGCGACCATTAGTAAAGAATATGGGAAGATACTCATATGGCACTCACCCTCGCAGCGACTCCGCTTGGAAATCCGCTCGATGCAAGTCCACGACTCAAGGCTGCTATCGAATCTGCCGAAATTATCGCCGCTGAAGATTCTCGTCGCTTCCATCGGCTAGCCTCAGATATCCAAGCGACGTTTACGGCAAAGGTCCTATCTTTCTTTGAGGGTAACGAGACAGATCGCACTCAAGAGTTGCTCATCGCATTGCGAGAAGGTCGCAATGTCCTAGTTCTCTCTGATGCTGGTATGCCGACCATTAGTGATCCTGGTTTTCGTTTAATGCGTGACTCTATTGCTGAAAATATTGTGGTCCATGTAATTCCAGGACCGAGTGCTCCGACGATGGCGATTGCACTTAGTGGCCTACCAACGGATCGCTTTACCTTTGAAGGTTTTGCACCTCGCACATCCGGTGCACGTCTCTCTTTCTATGAGTCACTTCGTTTTGAAGAACGGACCATGGTTGTTTTTGAAGCGCCTCACCGCCTCCTTGAGTCGCTGACCGATGCACAAACAATTTTGGGTGGCTCGCGACAAGGGGCAATCTGCCGCGAGATGACAAAGACTTATGAAGAGACAATCCGCGGCACCCTTGATTACCTCATCGAGTGGGCGGGTAGCCATGAAGTACTCGGTGAGATCACTCTAGTTTTTGCGGGCGTCGAGGTTGGCACAGCCGAGAAGAGCAATGAGCAGATTGTGGCTCGGGTCCTTCAATTTGAGGCAGCTGGCATGGAGCGTAAATTAGCAATTACCACCGTTGCGCAAGAGTTAGATCTACCGAAGAAGTTGGTCTATGCCGCGGTAGTTGAGGCCAAGAACTCCAATTAAGATTGACCAATGAAGTCCTTCTATCTGACGACTCCGATTTACTACGTCAACGATGCTCCGCATATCGGCCATGCCTACACAACCGTGGCGGGCGATGTACTTACTCGTTGGCATCGTCAGCGCGGAGAATCTGTCTGGTTCCTTACCGGCACAGATGAACACGGCCAGAAGGTGATGCGCACTGCCGAAGCTAATGGTGTTGCACCACAAGCATGGGCAGATAAGTTAGTTGAAGAGGCATGGAAGCCAAATTGGCAGGCACTCAACATCGCAAACGATGACTTTATTCGCACGACAGAAGATCGCCACATGGATCGTGTGCAGAAATTCCTTACCTCACTGAAAGATAAGGGCTATATCTATCAAGGCGATTTTGAAGGCCCATACTGCGTCGGCTGTGAAGAGTTTAAGTTGCCGGGAGATTTACTTGAAGGAAATCTCTGCCCAATTCATAGCAAGCCGGTAGAGAATGTAAAAGAGACAAACTGGTTCTTTAAGTTATCTGAATTCACTCAGCCGCTGCTTAATCATTACAAGAATAATCCTGGAGCATGCCAACCTGAATCTGCTCGCAATGAAGTTGTGGCATTCCTCGAAGGCGGAGTCCGCGACCTCTCAATTTCGCGCTCAACATTTAACTGGGGCGTTCCTGTCCCATGGGATACCGATCAAGTTGTTTATGTTTGGTTCGACGCGTTGCTCAACTATGCAACAGCGGTTGGTTTAACAGACGCCCCAGATTCAGAAGGTGGCAAGAAGTTTGCTCAAACTTGGCCAGCAGATGTGCATCTTGTCGGAAAAGATATTTTGCGCTTTCATGCTGTGATTTGGCCAGCAATGTTGATGGCAGCTGGACTTGAAGTGCCGAAGAAAGTTTTTGCTCATGGTTGGTTGCTGGTTGGCGGTGAGAAGATGTCAAAGTCAAAGCTCACTGGTATTGCTCCGGCTGATATCACTGACCATTTTGGTGTAGATGCATTCCGTTATTACTTCCTGCGCGCTATTCCTTTCGGAAGCGACGGATCTTTCTCTTGGGAAGATATGAGTGCGCGCTATACATCAGAGTTGGCAAACGACTTTGGAAACCTCGCATCACGTCTGGCTGCGATGGTTGAAAAGTATTGTGGTGGAGTGCTTCCAGCAGTTGCCCAAGATGCTGAACTTTCTGCTTCACTAAAGGCAACTGTCGCTAAGGCAGATGCGGCCATGCAAGAACTAGATTTCCAGGGTGGGATCACTGCAATTATGGATTACTGCAAGCAGGTCAATGGCTTTGTCACGATTAAAGAGCCATGGATTCTTGCGAAGGATCCCGCTAATCAGGCAGTTCTAGAGGATGTTCTCTACAACACCGCTGAATCACTTCGCGCACTGGCAGTTCTTTTACATCCTCTTATGCCTGCAACAACAGAGATTCTCTGGGAATCACTTGGCGCTAAGGCATCACTTGGTGAAATTGGCGCACAGAAGATTGATGATGTCGCAACATGGGGTCAGCTTCCACAAGGTGCCATTGTGACAAAGACACCAGTCTTATTCCCACGCCTTGAGGTGAAGGAATAATTCTTTATGGCTGATCGCCACAATCGCGATATCGATCGTGAATTTGCTCCGCTGCCAGAACCACTTCCGGTTCCAGTTGCTGATGCACATGCTCATATTGAAATAGTGACAAATGATGCGCCAGATTCTGATGCAGTGCGTAAAGTTTTAGACGAAGCAAAATCAGTTGGCGTAGATCGCATTGTGCAGGTGGGTTATTCAGCAGAGCAATCACAATGGTGTGCAGCTCTCGCCGACCTCTATCCAGGCCGTGTTCTTGCTGCAGTTGCTCTGCATCCCAATGAGGCACCTGTCGTTGAAGATCTTGCAGCAGATATGGCAATCATTGAGCGCCTTGCACATATGCCTCGAGTTCGAGCAATTGGTGAGACAGGTCTTGATTATTTTCGCACTCCACCAGAACTTCGTGGGGTTCAGCAAGATTCATTTAAGTGGCATATTGAGTTGGCAAAGAAAACCGGTAAAGCTCTCGTGATTCATGATCGTGATTCGCATGAAGATGTTCTATCGGTTCTGCTTGAGGTAGGAGCACCAGAGAAGACTGTCTTCCACTGCTTCTCAGGCGATGTCGAAATGGCTAAAACATGTATTGAACGCGGATACATACTCTCCTTCGCTGGCACGATGACTTTTAAGAACGCTCCAGCTTTACGCGAAGCGGTCAAACTTGTTCCTCATAGTCAGTTACTGGTTGAGACAGATTCGCCTTTCTTAGCGCCTACGCCTCACCGTGGAATGCAGAACACTCCAGCCCAGATTCCAACTATTGTTCGGGCGATGGCGTTAGAGCGCGGCGAAGATTTAGCAGAACTCTGTAATGCTCTCTCTATTAATACCGAACGAGTCTTTGGGTCATTTGCATGAGCCTGCTTGGCGCGGCTGAAATCCGCGAGTTAGCAGCAGCGCTAGACCTCAAGCCATCTAAATCTCTAGGTCAGAACTTCGTTCACGACGGCAATACATGTTTAAAGATTGTTCGCACCGCTGGTGTCCGTCCCGATGATGTCGCACTAGAGATTGGCCCAGGTTTGGGCTCTCTTACTCTTGCCATGATGCAAGAGGCGAAGGCCGTTGTAGTTGTTGAAATTGATAAGCGCCTGGCAGATCAATTGCCAATTACTGCTGCTAAACATTCAGATAATCCGGAGAAGCTAACAGTTATTAATAAAGATGCATTGCAGATTGACTCACTGCCATTCGATCCCACAGTGTTGATTGCTAACTTGCCCTACAACGTATCGGTTCCAGTATTTCTACATATGCTTGAAACTTTCCCAACGCTGCGCACCGGTGTTGTAATGGTTCAAGCAGAAGTAGCTGATCGACTTGCGGCACATCCCTCAACTAAGGAGTATGGCGTCCCAAGTGTGAAAGCAGCGTGGTGGGCCGATGTCACAGGTGCCGGTGTTGTATCTCGTCAGATATTCTGGCCGGTTCCGAATGTTGAATCAAAGTTAGTTGCCTTTACGAGAAGAGCGACGCCTGGGGATGAAGCACTTCGCAAGCGCACCTTTGAAATTATTGATTTAGCTTTTGCGCAACGTCGAAAGATGCTCCGATCAGCGCTCTCCTCGCGTTATGGCGGATCGGCGCCAGCGGAAGATGTTCTTAAGGGCGCAGGAATCGATGCCACCCTTCGCGGTGAAGCTCTCGATATTGCCGCCTTTGTATCTATAGCTCGCCATGAAATAGCGATAGGGTCATAAGGTGGCGCTTAACTCTGTAACTGTGCGGGTACCTGCAAAGGTCAACCTGCAATTATCTGTAGGGCCACGCGAGGCTGATGGTTATCACAACTTGGTCTCTGTCTTTCAGGCAGTCTCTCTCTTTGATGATGTCACTCTCACTAAATCTCATGCGGGAAGTGGCGTCACAATCTCTGTTACTGGCGAGCAGACTCATGGCGTTCCGGAAGATAGTTCTAATTTGGCCGTTAAAGCTGCCCTCTTAATCGGTGAGAAATTTGATTTTGATGTCGATGTTCATATCGAGGTAAAGAAATCTATCCCTGTTGCAGGTGGCATGGCAGGTGGCTCTGCTGATGCTGCTGCAACTTTGGTTGCGATGGATGCGCTTTATAAATTAGAAGCGACCAGAGAAGAGTTACTTGAACTAGGTAGCCAACTTGGAAGCGATGTTCCATTCATGATTGCTGGTGGAACTGCTGTTGGAACCGGCCGTGGGGACCGATTAACTGCAGCTCTTTCCCGC
The DNA here is from genome assembly GCA_041303595.1 of Actinomycetes bacterium. Lineage (GTDB taxonomy): Bacteria > Actinomycetota > Actinomycetes > Nanopelagicales > Nanopelagicaceae > Planktophila. Next base: position 14,420 of record JBFYOW010000003.1, on the reverse strand, counting down.
GGTACTTACCACTGGGTCTTCGCGCTCTCATCTGTCGGACTATCTACTCCTGCTGTTTACGCTGAATGTGATCGCATGCGCGCAGAACTAGAAGTTGCCGCGCCAAAGGTGAGCGATTTATTGATGCAAGCGCTGCTCTCTGGAGATCCTGCCCAAGTTGGTGCCGCGTTATCAAATGATTTACAGAATCCAGCATGTTCACTGCGACCTGCGTTAAGTCTGGTACTTGAAGTCGGCCGTGATTATGGAGCCTTAGGTGCAATCGTCTCTGGTTCTGGACCAACAGTTGCGTTTTTAGTTGCAGATGAAGAAGCCGGCCTTGATTTAGCTGTCGCCCTTACTGCAAGCGGAGTTGTTGGAAGTGTTGCTCGCGCAACAGGCCCAGTTCATGGAGCAAGAGTTATTTAAGATTCGTTATTTTCGATATCAAAATTTGCAGCGAGTCGACTTAACAAATCTGCGAGTTGCTCTTGCTCTGCTTTATTCAGGTCGGTCAGAAATGTTCGCTCGTTCTTGATTAATTGATCGAGTGCAACGTCTACCTTCTTCATTCCTAAATCGGTAAGTGTTACAAGGGAACCGCGGCCATCACTGGGATCTGGTTGACGTGTAATCAATTTCAATTCTTCTAGGCGATCAAGTCGGTTGGTCATCGTGCCACTTGAGACCATCGTCTCTTGCATCAATTGACTTGGTGACAAAGTATGTGGCGCACCCGCGCGACGAAGAGCTGCAAGAACATCGAAGCCCCATGTCTCAAGATCGGCGAAGGCATCTCTTCGTGCTAAATCGAGATGGCGAGAGATGCGAGTGATACGGCTCAGAATTGCGAGAGGGGAGAGGTCGGCATCTGGTCGCTCGCGCTTCCAGGCCGCGATAAGGCGATCTACTTCGTCGCGATGGTCTTGACCATGCGCGCGCGAAGAGTTGTCGTGGTTATTCTCCATGCGGGCAAGGCTATCGATAGATGCATGTATTGGCCGCCAGTTTGGAAAGTCAGGCGGTGATAAGGGAGAATATAGGTTCCGCCATTGTGTAGTGGCTAGCACATGGGCCTTTGAAGCCCAGGGTCCAGGATCGATACCTGGTGGCGGAGCAACGCATTGCCCGCCAATCGAAGTGGCGGAGCCACGGGTAGTGTCCGAATAAATGTTCACCAAGTAGACTGCACCTATGAGCCTCGAAACCGTAGTCATTCTTGCTGCGGGCGAAGGTACGCGAATGAAATCGCAGACACCAAAGGTTCTCCATGAAATCGCAGGTCGTTCACTTCTAGGCCACGTACTCGCAGCCTGTAAGCCCCTCAATGCGAAGCAGTTACGCGTCGTTGTCGGTTCAGGTCGCGAAAAGGTAGAGGCGCACTTAGCGCAGATTGCACCTGAGGTCACAACGGTCTTTCAAGAGCACCGCGGGGGTACCGGGCATGCAGCGCAATTGGCGCTCGCTGGTCTAACACCCGCCGGAACAATATTGATCTTGGCTGGCGATACACCGATGCTCACTTCAGAATCTTTGACACAACTCCTCGATGGACACCATGCAGGTGGCTTTACAGCATCAGTTCTTACAGCAGAGCACCCAGAGCCGACTGGTTACGGTCGCATTATTCGCGGTGATGATGGTTCACTTGTTCGCATCGTTGAAGAGAAGGATGCCGACGAATTTGAGAAGGCAATCGAAGAGATTAACTCAGGTGTTTATGCCTTTGATGCAGTCAAACTTGCCGGAGCAATCGGCAAGCTCCGTAACGACAATGCACAAGGCGAGCTCTATCTCACTGATGTGATTGAGATTCTCCGCAACGAAGGCGGAAAGATTGCAGCCGTCTGCATCGATGATTTTACCGAGACTCTTGGCGTAAATGATCGCGTGCAGCTTGCCGAATCAGGCGCCCTACTGCGTGATCGCATCAACGAAAAGTTAATGCGCAGCGGTGTCACAATCGTTGATCCAACAACAACATGGGTTGAAGCTGATGTGGTGGTTGCTCAAGATGTCACTTTATTGCCTGGAACAGTCATTGCCGGAAAGACAAAGATTGCTACCGGTGCAGTCATTGGTCCGCGTTCGGTATTAATTGATTGCGTTGTAGGTATTGGTGCAGAAGTCAAAGAGACTCATGCAAACAAGGCAATCATCGGCGAGAACGCAAGCGTTGGTCCTTACACATTCTTACGTCCCGGAACGAACCTTGCTGCAAATACTCGCGCAGGTGCATTCGTCGAGATGAAAAATGCAACAGTTGGCGAAGGCTCCAAAGTCCCACATCTTTCATACGTTGGGGATGCAACTATCGGTGAAGGTAGCAATATCGGCGCTGCAACAATCTTTGTTAATTACGACGGAGTCGAAAAACACCACACGACAGTTGGAGATCACGTCCGAATCGGTAGCGACAGCATGCTCGTAGCCCCTGTGACCATTGGCGATGGGGCGTATACAGCTGCAGGATCTGTAATCACTGAAGATGTTCCGGCCGGCGCCATGGGCGTTGGTCGTGCGAAGCAGCGGAATGTAATAGGTTGGGTACTGCGTAAGCGCCCAGGCACCAAGTCTGCTGAAGCAGCTGCTTCAGCTCCAAGCAACGACCAGGAAGGCTGATACTCGTGAGCGAAATCCGTCTATCGTCAGAGAAGAAACTCCGTCTATTTTCTGGCCGCGGATTTCCAGAGTTATCCCAGAACGTTGCCGATCACCTCGGTATTCCTCTTACCCCAACATCTGCTTACGACTTCGCAAACGGTGAAATCTTTGTTCGATTTGAAGAATCAGTTCGTGGATGCGATGCCTTCGTTATTCAATCTCATGCAACTCCAATTAACAAGCAGATCATGGAACAACTCATCATGGTCGATGCTCTCAAGCGCGCATCAGCAAAGCGCATCACAGTTGTCACGCCTTTCTATGGATATGCCCGTCAAGATAAGAAGAGCCGCGGCCGCGAGCCAATCACTGCTCGCTTGATGGCAGATCTCTTTAAGACTGCAGGCGCAGATCGTCTGATGGTTGTAGATCTTCACACATCACAGATTCAAGGATTCTTCGATGGTCCAGTAGACCATCTCTTTGCTCTACCAATGCTCGCTGATTATGTCGGCAGCAAAGTAGATCGCAATTCACTCACAATCGTTTCCCCAGATTCAGGACGTGTTCGCGTTGCAGAGCGTTGGTCAGAACTTCTTGGTGGATGTCCAATCGCATTTATTCACAAGACTCGTGACCCCCTTGTGCCAAATGAAGCAGTTGTTGGCAAGGTTGTGGGCGAAGTAGAAGGCCGCACCTGCGTTGTTATCGATGACATGATCGACACAGCGGGAACAATTACTAAGGCGGTCGATGCCCTTTTTGAAGCCGGCGCACGTGATGTCATCGTCGCTGCCACCCACGCGGTATTTTCTGGCCCAGCCGTTGAACGCCTTAAGTCATCTCGCGCAGTCGAAGTTGTTGTCACAGACTCACTTCCATTGACCGATGATCAGAAGTTCGACAAGCTCACCGTTATTTCAATTGCACCGTTGCTTGCACGTGCGATTCGTGAAGTCTTCGAAGATGGCTCAGTTACCAGCCTCTTTGACGGCCACAGCTAACTTGTGGAGTGAAAAGTGAAAAGATTCTATCTCTGCATATTTGCGTTAATTCTTGCTGTCGTTTCACCTAGTAAGGCAACTGCTGCAACATATACAGAGACTTTCACTAATGGAGTTCTTAGTACTGGAATTAGCATCAAGCAAAATGGATTAGATATTGTTATTAGTCCGGCATCACCAATTGATGGAACCGAAGCACAATATAATTCAAAATACGCAGGGAGTTATGGTCTTGTTGGCTATTATCTCAATTTACATCAGGTAACAACGGATGTAACCGTTACATTTCCGACAAATGCGAGGCCTACGAGCTTTTCTTTCATTGCAAGTATCGTTAACGGCGCCCAGCCGATGAGCTACACCTATTCTGATGGAACATCTGTAAATTTTAATGCTCCAGATACAGTTAACGGCTATCCACCAAATTTCTACACAACATATACGGTTTCCGGAGATGGACGTCCCATTTCAAATTTCAAGATTATCGGTGGGGTAAGCCGAGATTACTGGGCACTAGAGAATCTGACATGGAGTGCAGCATCTCTTTCTCAATCAACTACGACTCTTACCAGCACGGCTGTTGGGGGGTACAGATCAAATATTTCTCTCACTGCTAATGTAAATACGGCTGGCAAGATCACATTTTATGCCGATGGAAAGAGAATTCCTGGGTGCGTTTCACGTCCAGTCACTTCATTGATTACTTGCAACTGGAAGCCAAACATACATAAGGCTTTTTTATTGACAGCAACTCTTCGGCCCACAGACTCCAATTGGATTTCTTCCACTTCCAGCCCCATTTCAGTCAGGGCCATTGCGCGCACAAATAGACGTTAAATTCGCCCGATTTGGTGGAATCACTCCACCCCACATAAACTTCAACCATTCTGGCGAGGGTTTCGAACGAAACCGTTATCGACGGCAAGGACAACAACTCCTGTCAGATCTACAACGACAGGAGTTTTTTCATGGCAGAAGTATCAATCAACGGCACCACACGTACCGAATTCGGTAAGGGTGCATCACGCCGCGCACGTCGCGATGGTCTAGTTCCAGCAGTGATCTACGGTCACGGAGCAGCTCCAGTCCACCTCACACTCAATGCTCGTGAGCTTGGAAATGCACTCAAGGAGTCAAACGTTCTTCTCAACATCACATTCGATGGCAAGACAGAGCTCACACTTCCAAAGTCAGTTGTAAAGCACCCACTCAAGCAGAACCTTGAGCACATCGACCTGGTTCTTGTACGTCGTGGTGAGAAGGTAACTGTTCAGGTTCCAATCCACACTGAAGGTAAGCACGATCCAGATGGAATCCTTGAGCATGTTCACAACACACTTGAAGTTGAGGCAGAGGCAACAGCAATTCCTAAGTTCCTCGTTCTCGATATCGAAGGCATGAAGGCTGGAACATCTAAGCTTGCTTCAGATGTAGTTCTACCAGCAGGTGTCACACTCGTTCTAGATCCAACATCAACAGTTGTTCACCTCTCAGAACGTCGTGCAGCATCAGCAGATGATGCAGCTCCAGCAGCAGCAGATGCAGCAGCACCTGCAGCTCCAGCAGCTGAGTAAATAAGTTCGGATATCTGACGCGTTATGACGTGGTTGGTAGTAGGTCTCGGTAATCCCGGTGATCAATACGCTGCCACCCGTCATAACGTGGGTCAGATGGTTATTGATGAATTAGCAAAGCGCCACAACGTTAAATTTTCTACACATAAATCCCGCACCTCCATCGCAGCCTTCAAGTTAGGTTTTGGAGTCGATGCCCATTCAGTTATTCTCGCTAAATCTCTCGGATACATGAACGAGACTGGTGGGCCAATAAAAGCTCTCGCTCAGTTCTACTCGGTAGAGCCAGCAAATATCATCGTGCTTCACGACGAATTAGATATTGATTTTGCCGCGATTCGTTCCAAAATCGGTGGTGGCGATAATGGCCACAATGGTTTGAAATCAATGACCTCAGCATTTGGTGGTCCTGATTACTTCCGCATCCGCCTAGGAATTGGCCGCCCAATGGGTCAACAAGATCCAGCAGATTTCGTCTTAAAGCAATTTAGCCAGCCAGAGAAGAAAGAGTTACCGCTCTTCTTAGATCGCGGCGCAGATGTAGTTGAGTCCTTAATCGAAAAGGGGCTCGACTTCACCCAATCTAAATTTAATTCTTAAGCGCTTACTCAGTCCTCAGCCAGTGTTACGCAGGCCAGTGGCGACACCATTAATAGTGAGTAAGAGCGCGCGAACAAGCGTTGGCTCTGCTTGATCACCAGCGGTACGAACGCGGTTCAGTAAGTTCACCTGCAGGGAATGCAGTGGTGCAAGATATTGGTCGCGAACTTCAAGTGTGCGCGCAAGAACTGGTTGATTTCCAAGGAGCGCGCTCTTTCCTGTGAGTGCAAGAACTTCTTGAACTGTTAACTCAAATTCCTTTTCGATATCGCCAAGGAAATGTTGCAGTTCAGCAGGAACGAGAGTTTCAACATAGCGGCGAGCTGTCTTGAGGTCAGTCTTCACTAGAGTCATCTCTACGTTAGAGATAAAAGTTGAGAAGAAGTGCCACTCAGCGAGCATCTTCTTCAACGTTTCGCTCTTGCCGGCTTCACGAGCTGCTTTCAGACCACTACCGACTCCATACCAACCGGGAACAATCTGACGTGATTGAGTCCAGCCGAATACCCATGGAATGGCGCGGAGTGAATCGAGTCCACCTGCTGCATCTGGACGTCGTGATGGACGAGAGCCCAGGAAGAGATTTCCAAGCTGCTCAACTGGGGTTGATGCGTAGAAATATGCAGGTAGATCAGGGTGATCAATGAGTGTGCGGTAGCGGGCAAATGAGTTATCTGAAACGAGGTTCATACACTCATTCCATTGCTCAAGATCTTCTTTACTCTGACGAGGGCCTCGATTGAGAACAGTGGCCTCGAGTGATGCAGCCAAAGTGAGTTCAACGTTCTCGCGCGCAAGAGCAGGCAGGGCGTACTTATCTGAGATGACTTCGCCTTGCTCAGTCATCTTGATCTCGCCATCGACAGAGCCCCAAGGAAGTGCAACTAGGGCTTCATAGGTTGGGCCGCCACCGCGACCAACAGAACCGCCGCGACCATGGAACAGGCGAAGCTTTACGCCGTACTTGATTGCAACGTCACGAAGCTTTCGCTGCGCACGGTGAATCTCCCACTGACTTGTTGCAATGCCAGCATCCTTATTTGAATCAGAGTAACCAAGCATCACTTCTTGGACATTTCCGCGGATTGCAACAAGTGATCGGTAAGTTGGATCTGAGAGGAGCTTTTCAAGAATCTCTCCTGCCGCACGAAGTTCGGCTACAGTTTCAAGGAGTGGCGCAAAACCAATCTTCGCCACCTTCTTATCTAAATCTACAAGCCCGGCATATTTTGCAAGAAGTGCTGCAGCAACTAAATCATCTGCACCCTTTGTCATTGAAACAATGTAGGTCTCGATGACTTCAGGGCCAAAGCGCTCAATCAAATCTGAAATCGCCACAAAAGTATTGAGGGTCTTGGCTGCTGATGCATCGAGTGAAGAAGCACTTCGCTTGAGACCATTTGCAAGCTCAGAGATAAGCAGCGGGAACTTCTCATCGTGAGACATCTCCAGGTATCCATCACCGAGGAAGTTCTTAAGAACGTTGTGATGGGCATCAGAGTGCTCGCGAATATCCAAAGTTGCGTGAGTTAAACCGAAGGCTGCAACTGTGCGGATAGTGCGCTCAAGTAAGCCAGTAGCAATCAATTCACCACGATGTTGGAAGAGCGAATCACGCATCAAAGTCAGATCGGCAAGGAGTTCTTCCGTGTTTGCATAGTCACGGCCCGGAACATGTGGCCCGCCGACAGCATGACGATTACGTGTAAATGCCAGTCGGTGCACAATCGCAGTTGCCTTGAGGCGGTAAGGCTCTTGCACATTAAGGCGCAAGAAGCGCTCTTCAAACTCTGGGATGTGCTTGAGGTCTTCGGCGACAGAGGCACTTAGTTCTGGAGTTGCACCCGCAATGCGGGTGGAGACAGAGAGCATTTTTCGCAAACGGTCCATCGCAGCGATTGTGGTTCGAATTGCATGGCCGACCTGAAGCACAACAGCATCTTCAGTAACTTGTGGCGTGATATTTGGATTCCCGTCTCGGTCTCCGCCAATCCAGGTACCAAAGGTCAAAGGACGAGCGGTCACTGGAAGATCAATATTGAGTCGCTTGAGTTCGCGCGCAAAGTCATTGAGAACTTCTGGGATTGTCTGCTTTGCTAGATCATCAAGATAATAAAGCGCATTCATCGCCTCATCAAGAGGTTCTGGTCGATCTAATCGCAATTCATCTGTCTGCCACAAAAGATCAACTGTCTCTGCTAGGCGTTCATCTTGAGTAACGCCCTTTGGGATATCGAGCAGATTTGAAATCTCGGAAAGTTTGCCGAGGATTGAACGACGCGCAGCTTCTGTTGGGTGCGCGGTAAAGACAGGACGTACTTGAAGTTCTGAGACCCACTTTTCAATATCTGCCTGGGTAAATTCATGGCCAGTGGCTGGATTCTTTTGCGCTTCAATAATTTTATCGACCGCTTGTGATAGCCAAGATTTTCCATCACGGCGGGCATCAGCTAATACACGCGAACGGTGAACTTGTTCTGCAACATTTGCTAAGTGGAAATAAGTGCTAAATGCACGCACTAAATCGACTGCCTGATCATCTGTGATTGTTTCAAGAAGTTTATCTTCGCCGCTTTCGCGTACTGCTTTACGAACTTTCTCGACAAGATCAAGGAGTTCTGGTCCCTCTTGGCGAACAAGTGATTGCCCTAGCAAATCACCAAGCCGGCGCACATCGCTACGTAAATTGGCATCATCATTTGCAATAATGCTCGATGTCACATTGTTCTCGGCCACGGCGTAATTCTCGCACCCCATCTGCTATTCGTGAGACGCTTCATCTCATTATTCGAAATACCATCTCAGTGGTTACTATTGGGTTATTCAAGCCCCCCTTCTTTTTGAAGTGGGGCCTAGGTGCGTTATTGGTGGATTTGAGGTGGCGTGATGCATGGCTTACTGGCACAGCTAGCAAGCGATAACGCTCTGCGCTCCAATATTCTCGGAAGCCGCAAAGTCGTTACAGCTGGATCAAGCAACCCATTCTTGATTGCAATGATTGCACAAGATAAACCACTTCTCGTTGTTACCAGCTCTAGTCGCGGCGCTGAAGATCTTGCAGAAGATCTACGCAATCTTCATTCGACCGTCTTTGAGTTTCCAGCTTGGGAGACCCTTCCACACGAGAGACTTAGCCCTCGTGGCGATACAGTGGCAAAACGAATTCAAACTCTCGCCGGACTTTCGCAATTAGGTGAGAACGAAAATCCAATTGTGGTGGCACCGATACGCGCAGTTATTCATCGGTTTATCGCCAACCTTGCGACAGAGCCTCTTCACACAATCGAACTCGGTCAAGAGGTCTCTCTTACAGAATTGATTGAGCATTTTTCTGCGCTTTCATACACACGTACCGATTTAGTTGAAAAGCGTGGCGAGTTTGCGGTCCGTGGCGGAATCGTCGATGTCTTTTTGCCGCTATCTGACTATCCGGTGCGCATTGATTTCTTTGGTGATGAAATTGAAGAATTAATGTTCTTTGATATTGCCGATCAACGCACGACCAAACCAGTCGTCGGAAAACTCGCAATCATTCCTTGCCGTGAACTATTGATTACAGATGCAATCAAAGTACGAGCAGAATCAATCAAAGCCCGTTTTCCTGGTGCGTTAGAGGTTTTGGAGAAGATTTCACAAGGAATTAGCGTTGATGGAATGGAATCACTGATTCCATTCTTGGTTGATGAACAAGAAACTATTCTTGATCGAATTAATCCGCGAAGTGCCGTTATCTTTGTTGAAGAAGAGAGAACAAGGTCTCGCACGGCAGATTTGATAGAGACGAATGAAGAGTTCTTACAGGCATCTTGGTCGAACGCTTCACTTGGCGGGGCAGCTCCGATGCCAGTAGATAAGGTTACATATCTCGATTGGGATAGCTTGCTTGCAGAAATTTCTCGCCATTCACTTAGTCATCAATCCCTCAATAGTTTTGGTAGCGACCTAGATGAGGATGTTCACTTCACTGATTTCACTGCAATTGAGCCGATGCGAGGCAATACAGATCACCTTATTCAGTTGCTCAGCGATGGACTTAATCAGCACCAAACAGTGCTCTTTGCCGCTACCGGGCATGGAATGGCAGAGCGATTCGCTGGAATATTCCGTGGCGCTGATTTGCCGGTGCAATTAAGCGGAGCCCTGGCCGCTAAACCCACCAAGGGATCAATCCATGTATTTCAATCAACGCTAGCTCACGGATTTACCAGCGAAGATTGCGACCTACTCTTTATCACCGAGCGCGATTTATCAGGTAGCAAAGTTACCTCTAAAGATGGTGCTCGCATGCCAACTAAACGCAAGCAAGCGATTGATCCACTCGAACTCAAGGTGGGTGATTTCGTAGTTCATGAACAACACGGAATCGGGCGATATCTCGAACTTGTACAACGAACAGTTGGTGGAGTCACTCGCGAATATCTGGTTATTGAGTACGCACCAGCAAAACGCGGGCAACCAGGTGATCGTATTTTTGTTCCGACCGATACGTTGGAACAGGTTAGTAAGTATGTTGGAGGTGAAGCGCCTGCAGTTCATCGCATCGGCAGCGGCGAATGGCAGAAAGCAAAGGGACGTGCACGTAAGGCAGTGCGCCAAATTGCTGGGGAACTCATTCGACTCTATGCAGCACGGACAAGTGCTCCTGGCTTTGCTTTCTCTCCTGACACCCCTTGGCAGCGCGAACTCGAGGATGCGTTTAGTTATATCGAAACGCCAGATCAACTCTCAACAATTGAGGATGTGAAGCGGGATATGGAACGCCCGTACCCAATGGATCGCATCATCTGTGGCGATGTTGGTTATGGCAAGACAGAGATTGCTATCAGAGCTGCCTTTAAAGCAGTGCAAGATGGAAAGCAAGTTGCGGTATTGGTTCCAACAACCTTGCTTGTCCAGCAGCATTCAAAGACTTTTGCCGAAAGGTATGCAGGATTTCCAATCAAAGTAGCGGGCATCTCTCGTTTTAATACTGCTAAAGAGAGTAAAGAAGTTTTGAAAGAGCTAGAGACCGGTTCGCTCGATGTAATTGTCGGAACCCACCGCTTGCTTTCAAACGATGTTCAATTCCGAGATCTTGGCCTAGTTATTGTCGATGAGGAGCAGCGATTTGGCGTAGAGCAGAAAGAGTCACTAAAGAAGATGCGCACCACAGTTGATGTGTTGGCGATGTCTGCAACGCCTATTCCGCGCACACTTGAGATGGCGGTAACTGGCATTCGAGAGATGTCTACTATCACGACTCCACCGGAGGAGCGCCATCCGATTCTTACCTATGTCGGTCCATCTGATGAAGCTCAAATCAAAGCAGCGATACATCGAGAGTTGTTGCGCGATGGTCAGATTTTCTATCTCCATAATCGCGTCGACAGTATTGACCGATGTGCATCTCATATCCAGGAGATGATTCCTGAGGCACGAGTTCGAGTGGCACATGGACAGATGAGCGAAAACCAACTCGAAGATGTGATTCTTGGATTCTGGAACCGTGACTTCGATGTTCTCGTCTGTACCACCATCGTCGAGAGTGGGCTTGATATCCCAAATGCGAACACACTAATTGTTGAGCATTCTGAAAACTTTGGACTCTCTCAGCTACATCAGTTGCGAGGCCGCGTGGGACGCGGACGAGAACGAGGCTATGCATATTTCTTGTACCCAGCTGATAAACCGCTAACTGAGGTTTCACTTGATCGACTCAAGACAATTGCAACCAATACCGATCTCGGCGCAGGAATGCGTGTTGCACTAAAGGACCTTGAGATACGCGGTGCTGGAAATTTACTTGGCGGTGAACAATCCGGACACATTGCAGATGTCGGATTCGATCTCTATATGCGCATGGTTGGAGAAGCGGTACAGGATTACAAGACGGGCATTGTTGAGGGCGAAGAAATTAACCACGAATGTAAAGTTGAACTGCCTATCAATGCTCATCTTTCAGAAGAATATGTTCCAGGTGAGCGCCTTCGTCTCGATCTTTATCGCCGATTGGCAGATGTTCGAAATAGCGCCGATGTGCAATCAATCCGAGAGGAGATGGTTGATCGCTTTGGAGAATTACCAGAGGAGGCTCTCGCCCTTCTCGATGTCGCAGAACTTCGAGCCTTTGCAAAATCTCATAATGTCCGTGAAATTGTGGCAGCTGGCAAATACTTGAGAATCTCGCCTCTCACCCTCCTTGAGTCCAAACAGCTCAAACTCAATCGACTATTCCCTTCCTCACTCTATAAATCACAGAGTTCGACTGTGATGGTGGCCATCCCACGCGCTGCCGCATGGAGCCCGGCTGCAGCAACTACGCCAAATATGGGAGATACTTCTCTCCTAGCGTTTGCTCGCCAGGCGCTGACCGAACTTACAGATAAGTAAATCGCACTAGATACCGGAGCTCGCCGTGAAGAAGAAAGTCCTCGCCCTTTTTGCTGTTCTCTCACTTGCAACTTTGACTGCATGTGGCCAGGTCAATAGCGCAGCAACTCTCGGTGATATCACAATTACACAAAGCTCTTTCCAGGCGACTCTTGATGAACTTATAAAAGAACGTGAAGCCGTTGATACCTCACAGATGCAACTTGAAGAAGGTAGCTCGCTCAATCGCAGCCAACTCCGCTTCTTAATTATCACTACTATTTTTGATGAGATTGCAAAAGAGTTAAAGATTTCTGTTACAAAGACAGATCAAGCAACGACCCGCCAGACTCTTGTTGATCAAGTTGGTGGTGAAGCATCTCTGAACCAAAATCTTGTTGCGGCACAGATTGCACCATCTAATTTTGAACGTTATATCCGAGCAATCATCATTACTGAAAAGCTTGCCGATGCGCTTGAAGCCTCAGGAATTACAGCAGAGGCAATCGATGCTCGTATCTCAGAGCTTGTTAATGCAAAGGCGAAAGAGTTAGAGATTTCGGTTAACCCACGTTACGGAACTTGGGATTACGATGCTGGCGATATTCTTGAAACTGATTCGGCTGGAGATGCAGTCTCTGGCGTTCCAGCACAAGAGTAATGTCAGAGCGCGCATACGGTTCTGAACTCCTCCGTTTAGTGGAGGTCATGGATCGTCTGCGCTCTCCCGGTGGATGTGCATGGGATGCCGAACAGACTCATCAATCACTCATAAAATATCTGCTTGAAGAGTCATACGAATTTATTGACGCAATCGAGAGTGATGACCGCGCTGGAATGCGCGAAGAGCTCGGTGACGTTCTGCTCCAGGTTTATTTCCATTCACGTATCGCGCAGGATCATCCAACGGATCCCTTCACAATTGATGATGTTGCAGGTGCAATCGCAGATAAGTTAATTGGACGTCACCCACATGTTTTTGCGGGTTTAGAGGTAAGTGGCACCGAAGAAATCATTGAAAACTGGGAAGCAATTAAGGCGAAAGAGAAGGGCCGGACATCTCCGATAGATGGCGTGGCAATGTCACAACCAGCGCTCCCGCTCGTTTCAAAATTGATTTATCGCGCAGATAAATATGGCGCACCGCTCAATCTTCCTGATTACCAATCCGATAAAGAGGCTACTGAAGAGTCGGTAGGCCAGGCTCTCGCATCTGTAATTGCGTGGGCATATAAGCACGAAATCGACCCAGAACTAGCCCTGCGCGCACAAGCCCGCGGCATGATCGCGCAGATGGCGCGCTCTGAGCAGCCTTAATATCCACGGTAAGATTGTCTCAGGTCGCTCAACGTTGAGCGCTTAATTCAATACCTATATATAAGCTCTCGAAGCATTCAGGCTTTTAATCTCGAAGGAGACACCTAGTGGCAATCATCGACACAATCTATGCTCGCGAAATTCTAGACTCACGCGGAAACCCAACTGTAGAGGTAGAAGTTCAACTCGAAGATGGCACACAGGCTCGCGCAGCTGTTCCAAGCGGTGCATCAACTGGCGCGTTTGAAGCATCAGAGCTTCGCGATGAAGATAAGAAGCGTTACCTCGGTAAGGGTGTTCTTAAGGCAGTTGCTTTCGTAAATGATGAGATTGCTCCCGCAATCGAAGGTTTCGATGCACAGGATCAGCGCCTCGTTGACTCAGAGATGATTGAACTCGATGGCACACCCAACAAGTCACGCCTCGGTGCAAACTCAATTCTTGGTGTCTCACTCGCAGTTGCTAAGGCATCAGCGGAGTCTGCAGATCTTTCTCTCTTCCGTTATGTCGGTGGACCAAACGCCCACGTGCTTCCAGTGCCAATGATGAACATTCTCAACGGTGGCGCACACGCTGACACAAACGTTGATGTTCAAGAGTTTATGATTGCACCAATCGGTGCACCAACATTCCGCGAATCACTTCAGTGGGGTGCAGAGATTTATCACGCACTTAAGGCTGTACTAAAGAAGCGCGGACTTGCTACATCTGTTGGCGATGAGGGTGGATTTGCTCCGAACCTCGATTCAAACCGCGCAGCGCTTGATCTCATCATTGAGGCAATCACAGCAGCAGGCTTCAAGCCAGGAACAGATATTGCGTTGGCAATGGATGTTGCAGCGACAGAGTTCCACGATGCTGGAAAGTACAAGTTTGAAGGCAAGATGCTCTCTTCTGACGAGATGATTGCGTATTACGCAGAGCTTGTAAGTGCATACCCAATCGTTTCAATCGAAGATCCATTGAACGAAGAAGATTGGGCTGGCTGGAAGTC
>JBFYOW010000002.1:0-42925 GCA_041303595.1 Actinomycetes bacterium | reverse complement strand
TCCGCACTCGGATTCCAGAAATTCAAATCATTGTTCACCCTGAATGCCAACATGAAGTTGTTACCGCTGCCGACTTCGTAGGAAGTACTGAGAAGATTATTCAGACGGTCAGCAACGCTGCCCCGGGAACTCAATGGGCGGTAGGGACAGAGCTCAACTTAGTGGGGCGACTGGCTGCTTCAAATCCAGATAAGAAGGTCTACTTCCTTGACCGCACAGTTTGCTACTGCTCCACCATGAATCGGATTGACCTCCCTCACCTGGTCTGGACCCTTGAATCCCTAGTCAATGGGCAGGTCGTCAATCAGATTAAGGTCGACCCAGAAACAGCGAAGTATTCAAAAGTGGCTCTGGAACAAATGCTCGCTCTATAGTTACCGCCATGACTGAATCAAGCAAGCCTGACTCCAAGAAAGGGCGCCCAACGCCCAAGCGTCGCGAAGCAACTCAAAAGCACCAGGCACTCGCTCCTATCAAGACCAAGGAAGAGAAACAGCGTGCACGTGAGATAACAAAGAGTGCTCGTATTGCAGCGCGTGCTGCTTATATGCGTGGCGATGAGAGCGCACTTCCGGCACGTGATCGTGGACCGGCTCGTCGATTTGTCCGTGACTATGTAGATTCTCGACGTTCAGTCGGTGAGTACTTCTTACCAATTATCTTCATCGTTTTAATTCTCACGATGATCCCAACAGGCACATCGACAAATGCCGAGGGTCTGCCGAAGGTTCCAATGACTCAAGTTATTTCGATTGGAATCATGTACTCCGTTCTACTGATTTCGGTCCTTGACGGCATTCGTCTTAACCGCAAGATCAAGAAAGCAGTCGGAGCAAAGTTTCCCGACACATCCCTCAAGGGTCTAGGAATGTACGGATGGCTTCGCTCAACTCAGATGCGACGTATGCGCGCACCTAAGCCACAAGTGAAGGCCGGCGAGAAGATTAATTAAGCCCGTGGATTTGGGCTTTCATTCTTCTTAGGGTCGCGCTCTGGCAAGTTGCCTAGCGCATTATCAATCGCCGCAAGCTGATCGCTAGATAGCTTCACTCCTGCTGCCTTTACATTCTCTTTCACCTGTGATGGTTTTGTTGCTCCCATGATTGCACTTGAAACGTTGCTGTTTGCGAGCACCCAGGCAATTGAGAGCTGACCAATTGTTAAACCAGCCTCATCTGCAATTGGCTTCAATCGCTGGACTGCTTCCAGCACATCTTCACGCATCCAGCGAGAGATAAAGTCGGCGCCGCTCTTCTTATCCGTTGCGCGCGATCCTGCTGGTGGCTTCTTTCCTGGCAGGTATTTACCGGTCAAGATTCCTTGCGCCATTGGCGACCAAACTATCTGACCGATACCTTCTTTACGTGATAGCGGAACGACCTCTGCCTCGATGACTCGCCAGAGCGCTGAGTATTGAGGTTGACTAGATACAAAGCGGTTGTAACCACGAGCATCTTGAATCTTGAGTGCAGCCTGAATCTGTTCTGCATTCCATTCAGAGAATCCGATATAACTCACTTTTCCTTGACGGATGAGGTCATCAAATGCGGAGAGCGTCTCTTCAAGTGGAGTTTCGAAATCAAAACGATGAGCTTGGTATAAATCAATATGGTCAGTGTTGAGTCGCTTAAGTGATGCGTGGCAAGACTCCATGATGTGCTTTCGAGATAGCCCACGATCATTCTTTCCATCACCGGTAGGCCAATAAACCTTTGTGAAGAGTTCATATGATTCACGGCGAACGCCCTTGAGTGCTCTTCCGAGAACTTTCTCAGCCTTAGTTCCTGCATAAACATCGGCTGTGTCGAAGGTTGTGATTCCGACATCGAGGGCGGTCTTCACGCACTTGATTGCGGCCTCTGACTCAACTTGAGAGCCATGTGTGATCCAGTTTCCGTAAGAAATCTCAGAAACGTACATTCCGGTTGAACCTAAGCGACGATATTCCATGGTTTCACTGTAAGGGGTGGGTTGGTGGTTGCCAATGGGTGGAGGCTATGGTTTATTGCGCACACAACTTAATATGCACCTAAAATTCAGAATAGATGCTTTAGGGGAAGTTCGGTGAAATTCCGACGCTGACCCGCAACCGTAAGGGCTCATAGAGCTTAAGTCGGATTACCTAACTCATCTAGAAGACCAACACCCGCCGAGGTTTGCGGGGTGTAGTCGTACGGGTCATTGCGACCTTTGCTAGCTACCCCCTGTGAGACTCTTTTACATTGGAGCTCCAGAGATGAAGAAAACAACAATCATTGCAGCGCTCATCGCGCTTTTCCTTTCACAGACCTCACTCGCTCCTGCGAACGCCGCATCTAAAGGGTGGCGCTATTGGGGTTATTACCAAGCAGCAGCAAACTCCAACAGTTGGAAGGCTGCCATGACCGGGCCGACTGTAGATATTGCCGATGGCTCTGTTGAAGGATGGATCTTTACCTTTAGCGCCGACGATGTTCCTTCTACTCCCCCATCTGTTAAACCAAACTTCAAGCAGATTTGTGGCAAGACAAAGGCACAAACGGGCAAGAAGCGCATCGGACTCGTAATCGATTTTGGAGGACGTACGTATGCGCCGAAGGGCGAGATGAAACAGAAGACAATCGTGCGTTGCGTCGTCACTGCAGAGGCATCGCAAGGACTTGAAGTTCTTGGTCAGGTAGTAGATGTACGTCAAGATGAATCCGGACTTATCTGTGGATTCAATGGATATCCCGCCAAAGAATGCGGTGTTGAAATCACAACACCTAAATCTTTACTCAGAAAGAAATAAGAACTTCTTTCATGTCCACGTCGTTCCATCCACTGACTTTCTGGTCGATCTTCACCGCTCTGGCTGTCGGTGTCGTTCTTTCTGATAGTGCGATCAGCGCTTTTTTGGCGTTGGGTGGAGCGGCATGGATTGTTTATCGTTTTCGCGGAGATGGTCCATGGCGAAATAGTTTTAAATGGTCTCTCATTGCGGGCCTTTACCTCATCGCTATACGTGCACTAGCAGGGATTGTTATCGGGGTTCCACGCTTAGGAGACACTCTCTTCACCTTGCCGAGAATTCAATTGCCGTCATGGATGCCAGGTATTCGAATCGGCGGGCCAGTTACTTGGGAGCGCCTCTCATTCTCACTTCATGAAGGTTTAATCATTGCCACCGTGATTGCCCTTTTTGGTGCCGCGAATTCTGTAACCAGTCCTCGAAAACTGCTGCGAGTAATGCCTTCTCGCATCTACCAGTTGGCCGTGACGCTCACTATTGCCACTTCAGTCTTCCCACAGTTGATATCAAGCATCACTCGAATACGACAAGCGCAATATTTGCGTAGCGGAAGGCGTCCTCGGGTTTCACAAGTCGCCATTCCCTTACTTGAAGAGAGCCTTGGTAGAGCGGTGGCGCTAGCTGAATCAATGGAGGCTAAGGGCTTTGGTCTATCGAAAGTTCAATCTCGCTACCGACCAATAACTTACTCAAGTCGCGATCTCATCTATATCGTCGCAGGCTTTATCTTTTCCGGCGCAATGGTGGCTCTATGATCAAATTCTCGCGCGTATCGCTCATTTATCCTCATTCAACTACAACTGTCATTGAGGATTTATCTTTTGAAATCAGTGAAGGTGAAATGGTGCTCGTTATGGGCCACACCGGTTCTGGTAAATCATCTTTACTTCGGTTGGTTAACGGCCTAGTCCCCCATCACACAGGCGGAATCCTGGCCGGTGAAATAATTGTTGATGGGCGCTCGACTCGTACATCAAAGCCTGGTGAACTCGCCGGAATCGTGGGCATTGTTGGTCAAAACCCAATCGCTACATTTGTCACAGATACAGTTGAAGAAGAACTTGCCTTCGGGCTCGAAGCTCTCAATTTTCCAAATGATGTAATGCGTAAACGAGTAGAAGAAGCGTTAGATCAGGTAGGTCTTGCGCCTTTACGTAATCGCGATATTGCAACGCTCAGTGGCGGCGAACAGCAAAGACTAGCTATCGCAGCAGCATTAGTGATGCACCCAAAGGTATTGGTTCTTGATGAACCAACTAGCGCGCTAGATCCTGTTGCCTCAGAGGAAATTCTTGCGATTCTTCACCGACTCGTACATGACTTGAGTGTCACCGTAATTCTGGCGGAACATCGTTTGGAGCGTGTGATTGGTTATGTTGATCGGATTCTTCTCATTGAAGGAGATGGCTCATCTGCCATTGGCACGCCTTCAGAAATTCTGAAAAAGAGCGACCTTGTTCCGCCTATCGTCCGACTTACTCGCGCTCTTGATTTAGAGGAAGTCGGCACCAGCACACGTGATGTCCGACGTATCACTGAAAAACTTCGAAGCGATTTACCCGAGTCAGAGCGCCCATCTCATATTGCAGGCAGAGCCCTGGTCTCCGCTAAAGATATTTGCCTTAGTTACGGAGAGAAAGAAGCGCTCAAAGAGGTTTCAATTGAGCTTCGGGCAAGTGAAATAACAGCCCTGATGGGTCGAAATGGCGCCGGCAAGAGTTCTCTCATTAAAGCGCTTGTTGGATTAATGGAACCCAAGAGCGGCTACATCAATATTGATGGTGTTAATCTCATGCAGATAAAGCAGAGTGAGCGCTCTCAGCGAATTGGTTATATTCCACAAGAACCTGGAGACCTTCTCTATCTCACCTCAGTAAACGATGAATGCTCTCGTGCTGATAAGGACAATGCACTACCCAAAGGTGCCACTTTTGAACTTTTACATGAAATGCTTCCATCAATTTCTGGTAATTCGCATCCCCGAGACCTCTCTGAAGGAGAACGCCTCACACTCGTATTGGCGTTAGTTCTATCTGGGGCTCCAGATATCCTCATTCTCGATGAACCAACTCGTGGACTGGATTATTCTGCCAAGAATAGACTGATGGCGCTCTTACATAATCGAGCATGCGAAGAAGGAACAACTATCCTGATAGCTACCCATGATGTTGAGATTGTCGCTGAGGTTGCAGATCGAACAATATTTCTAGCCGATGGCGAGAAGGTCGCAGATGGCAGCACGCTCGATGTATTGCTTGCCTCTCCTGCATTCGCACCCCAAGTTGCCAAAGTAATGTCTCCGCGTCGCTGGCTGACTGTTTCAGATGTTTTGCGCTCCCAGGAGTTATCGGAGTGAAAGTTTTTCGAGTTGTTGCTATCTCTGCCCTAATACCATCAACTCTACTTGGCTTTATATGGCCATTTCTGGTCTCGAGTGATGAAGCCGCAAACTGGGCTAGTTGGTTCTTCTTTGCATCGACAACATTCACCGTGCTCTTGCTGATAAGTCTTATTGCATCGGATGACCTCGGATCAAAAAATGTTGCATTCTTGGGAATTCTCTCCGCCCTCGTTGCTGCTCTGCGACCATTGGGCATTGGCGCAATCGGCATTGAACCAATGTGGTTCGCATTGATACTTGCAGCGCGCGTCATGGGACCAACATTTGGATTCCTATTGGGCGCGCTCAGCATGCTTCTCTCCGCATTGCTCACCGGTGGAATCGGACCATGGCTTGGTTATCAAGTTTTTGCCGCTGCTGTCATTGGTTTTGGAACAGCGCTGATTCCTCTGAATATCAGAGGACGCGCTGAAATATTCGCACTAGCCCTTTATGGAGCAATTGCCGCAGAGGTATTTGGAATCATGATGGATTTACAGTTCTGGCCTTGGGCCCTTGGCACAGAGACAGAACTTTCATACCTCGCTGGCGCACCGATTGCGGAAAATCTAAACCGATTCTTTAGTTATCACTTTCTCTCTGCACTTGCGTGGGATATTCCACGCGCCATCATTACCGTCATTTTGATCTTGATTGCAGGAAAACCAGCACTTAACGCCTTAAGAAGAGCGCGACATCGAGCGGCTTTTGTGACAGAGGTTGAGTTCAAAGAGTTAGCGAACGTGCGAAGTAACCATCGGTAATGCAACAATCGTTGCCTGACTATCTCTTCCGCGCACATCAATAATGAGTTGCGCTCCGAGTTCGAAGGAAGGCTCAACTAGCGCAAGCGCTATTCCCTTCTTTAGCGTCGGCGAGAAAGTGCCACTTGTAACTATTCCGACGATACGTCCGCCTAGATCTTTGATAGCCATTCCAGCACGAGGAATTCCTCGATCATTGGATTGAAGTCCTCTCAGGATGCGAGCTGGACCGCTCTCTTTCTCAGCTAGAAGCACTTCGCTTCCACGGAAATTTTCTTTCTTCCATCCCACTGCCCAATTAGCACCTGCTTGCACCGGTGTAATTTCCAATGAGAGCTCATGGCCATGGAGTGGGTAACCCATCTCAGTACGTAAGGTATCTCGGGCCCCTAATCCACAAACAAGACCTTCAAAGGGCTTCATTGCTTCAACTAACGCATCCCAAACTTTTGCAGCATCGCCCCATCGTGGAACTAGTTCATAACCATGCTCACCGGTATAGCCGGTGCGACAAAGAATTACATCGCATCCGGCAATAGTTACATGCTCGAAGGCCATGTAATCCATCTCAGGAGTAACGCCCATGGATTCAATCACATTAAATGCCTTAGGTCCTTGGAGCGCAAGAACCGCGTATTGTTCGTGAAGATTCTCGACAGTGATTCCTGATGGTGCTGCTGCTTTGATGATTTCTACAACTTCGGTTGTATTTGATGCATTAGGGATAAGAAAGAGATCATCTGCTGAATTACGGTAGACAATTAGGTCGTCGACTACTCCGCCATCTGGATTGCAGAGCATTGTGTATTGCGCTTTGCCATCAGAAATTCGATTAATGTCATTTGTTGTTTGCGTATTGAGGAAATCAACTGCGCCAGCACCCACGACGCTCGCCTTACCGAGGTGAGACACATCAAAGAGGCCAACGCGTTCACGGACAGCGGCATGTTCAGCTAAGACTCCCGCGCCTGGGTATTCAATCGGCATCAGCCAGCCACCGAAATCGGCCATCTTCGCGTTCAGATCTAAATGCTTTTGATGTAATGGTGAGTTTTTCACATGGAGAACTTACACTTACCCAGCGCCGAAAGGTGCAAAGCGAGCCGAGGGAGAATCATGTCGACTATCAAAATCTCAGATGGAATCATCAAGGATGACGTTCTTGTTGTAGGAGTCTCAATCAAATCCGGCAAGGGCGCCCTGCAGATCGAATCAGGAGATTTAGCGCTCGATACCAAGCCGCTATTGGCGACACTCAACGACCTTGGTGCAACAGGTAAGAGCGATGAGGTTATTCGCATCCCTGGAACGACAACACGTTTGATTGTATTTACCGGTCTAGGAAAAGCTCAAAGCGCCTATCCTGACGAAACTTTGCGCCGCGCCGCTGGTGCAGCAGCGCAAGCTCTCGCCGGCAATAGCAGCGCAACATTCGCTCTTCCCGCCAACTCCGCTTCTGCTGTAAAGGCTGTAGCTGAAGGTGCAGGGCTAGGCAGTTACCTCTTCGACCAATTTCGTGGATCGACGAAAAGCGCACAGAAGAATCCACTTAAGTCCATCACAGTTTATTCAACGCTGGTAAATGGCGCAGATGCCAAGGCTCTCTCGCATCATGCAGAGGTAATCGCGAAATACACCAACTTGGTTCGTGATCTCATCAACACTCCCCCAAGTCACCTCACTCCAGTCTCTTTCTCGGCGATGGTTACCGCTGCTGTAAAAGAGGCAGGTGGCGCTTCAGTTGGTCTCAAAGTTTCAACGATGACAGATTCCCAATTAAAGTCGAAGGGTTTCGGCGGAATAATTGGAGTAGGACAAGGTTCAGCAAATCCACCCCGTCTCTTTAGTATCTCGTATACGCCAAAGGGAGTTAAGGCGAAGAAGAAATATGCCTTCGTCGGCAAGGGAATTACATTCGATACTGGTGGTCTAGCGCTAAAGCCCGCACTTGGCATGGAGGCGATGAAATCAGATATGTCAGGAGCTGCCGCCGTCTGTGCAGCAACTATCGCTCTCGCTTTACTGAAAGTTCCCGTTGCAATTGATGCATGGGCACCATTGGCTGAGAACATGGTCAGTGATAACGCAACGAGACCATCCGATGTAATCACAATCTATGGTGGTAAGACTGTTGAAGTCCTTAATCCAGATGCAGAAGGACGATTGGTTCTTGCTGATGCTTTGGTGAAGGCACAAGAAGCAGGCGATCTCGATGGAATAATTGATGTGGCAACTTTGACTGGAGCTCAAGTAGTTGCACTTGGAACTCGTACAAGTGCCGTCATGACCAACAACCAGGATTTCTCAGATCACTTCATGGAGATTACAAAAATCTCTGGTGAGTCGTTCTGGCCAATGCCGCTTCCAGTTGAACTTCGCGCTTCCCTGGATTCACCAGTAGCTGATTTGGCAAATATTGGAGAGCGCATGGGTGGCATGCTCGTGGCCGGACTCTTCTTGAAAGATTTCATCGCCGGCGATCTGCCATGGCTCCATCTCGATATCGCAGGGCCTGCTTATAACGAGGCAAAAGCTCATGGATATACACCGGTCGGAGGCACCGGAGTTGCCTTGCGCTCACTAGTTGAGATGGCCATCGCCGCAGGCAAGTAGCCCGAACAAATGGCAATCGCCGCAGGCAAGTAGCCGCTTTGGTTGGCTGTGCCTGAGTTAGTCATACGCGGCTAAGGCTGGCAAGATATGGCTCTAGATAAGCCCAGCGCGAGGCCACAGAGGCTCAAAGGAGTTGCTCAATGTCGAATTTTGATCTTGTCATTCTCGGTGGAGGAAGCGGCGGATATGCAGCAGCTCTCCGCGGATCTCAGCTCGGACTCTCCGTTGCTCTGATCGAACAGGACAAGGTTGGCGGCACATGTCTTCACCGCGGCTGTATTCCGACAAAGGCGCTCCTTCACGCAGGTGAAGTCGCAGATAGCGCTCGTGAGTCACATGTATTCGGAGTCAATGCGACTCTTAACTCAATCGATATGAACGGCGTCAACTCATATAAGGATGGCGTAATTGCCGGCTTGTATAAAGGTCTACAAGGACTCATCAAATCTCGCAACGTCACCTTCATTGAAGGCAAGGGTCGCCTAGTCAATAACAACACAGTCGAAGTTAATGGTCAGCAATACACCGGCAAGAATATCGTTCTCGCTACCGGTTCATATGCAAAGACGATTCCTGGATTAGAGATAGATGGCCATCGCGTCATCACCTCTGACCACGGTACAAAGATGGATTACATTCCAAAGAGCGCAATCGTCCTCGGCGGCGGTGTGATTGGATGCGAGTTTGCATCTGTATGGAAATCATTCGGCGTAGATGTCACCATCATTGAAGGCCTTAGCCACTTGGTTCCTCTTGAAGATGAATCATCATCAAAGCTCTTGGAGCGTGCCTATCGCAAGCGTGGAATCAACTTTGAGCTTGGCATCAAGTTTAAGTCACATCGCGTCAACGCAGATTCAGTAACCGTCACGCTAGAAGATGGTCGCGAATTCACTGCTGAGGTTCTACTTGTTTCAATTGGTCGTGGTCCAGTAACAGATGGAATTGGTTACCAAGAAGCAGGAATCGCAATGGATCGCGGTTACGTTCTTGTAGACGATCATTGCCGCACAAATGTTCCCGGCGTCTTTGCGGTAGGGGACATCATTCCTACGCTTCAACTCGCACATGTTGGATTCCAGGAAGGAATTCTCGTTGCAGAGACCATCGCTGGCCTTAATCCACGTCCAATTAATTACGATGGCGTACCTCGCGTTACTTATTCAGAGCCAGAAGTTGCATCCGTAGGTCTATCTACCAAGATTGCTAAAGAGCGCGGCTATGACGTTGTAGAGCTTGATTACAACCTCGCCGGAAACGGAAAAGCTCAGATTCTTAAGACAGCAGGGTCAATCAAACTTGTAGCGCAGAAGAATGGTCCTGTTCTTGGTATCCATATGGTTGGCGCGCGAGTCGGCGAACTTCTTGCAGAGGCGCAACTAATCTTTAACTGGGAGGCAACTGCAGATGATGTAGCTCCTCTCATTCATGCACACCCAACAATGTCAGAGGCGATGGGTGAGGCTCACATGGCCCTCGCTGGCAAGCCACTTCACGCACACGGTTAATCGAAGGTAATAGGGAGATAGAGATGACATTTTCAGTAACAATGCCAGCACTTGGTGAATCAGTGAGCGAAGGTACCGTTACACGTTGGCTCAAGGCAGAGGGCGATCACATCGCAGTTGATGAACCACTCCTCGAAGTTTCAACCGACAAAGTTGATACTGAAATTCCTTCACCTGTTGCTGTTATTGCAACTGGCGCGTCCGAGCCTGTAGTTGCCGCTCCGGTAGCAGAGGTTCCAGCGCAGCCAGTGACTCCCCCGCCAGCACCTGTTGTAGAAACACCTGCTCCTGCTGCGGCACCTGTTGCAGCTCCAGTTGCTGCAGATTCTTCTGCTGGAACAGTGATCACAATGCCAGCACTTGGTGAGTCAGTCTCTGAAGGAACAGTCACTCGTTGGCTTAAGAATGTGGGCGATTCAGTTGCAGTCGATGAAGCGCTTCTAGAAGTTTCTACCGACAAGGTTGATACCGAGATTCCTTCACCAGTTGCTGGTGTACTTCTTGCAATTGATGTTCCAGTTGATACAACCGTTCCAGTTGGTGCGCGCCTTGCTCTCATTGGTGCTGCCGGTGGTGCTGTTGTTTCAACACCAGCCCCTGTTACTCCAGCACCGGTTGCTGCACCAGTTGTGTCCGAACCAGTGATTGCCCCACCGGTGGTACAGGTTCCAGCTCAACCAGTGACTCCAGTAGTTGCGTCAACACCGGCTGCTGCTGCT
The DNA here is from genome assembly GCA_041303595.1 of Actinomycetes bacterium. GTDB lineage: Bacteria > Actinomycetota > Actinomycetes > Nanopelagicales > Nanopelagicaceae > Planktophila. The sequence continues at coordinate 32,171 of JBFYOW010000002.1, read as the reverse complement.
CCAATTTCGCAGCCAGCAGATGCTTATGTCACTCCAATTGTTCGCAAATTAGCAAATGATCTCGGTGTAAACCTTGCATCTGTTAAGGGAACAGGAATTGGCGGACGTATTCGTCGTGAGGATATTGAGGCCGCGGCTCCTAAGTCTGCTGCTCCTGCATCTTCAGCGCCGGCTGCTCAAGCGCCACGCGCTGCAGCGCCTGCACCTGTTGCAGCATCACCACTACGTGGAACTACAGTGACAATGTCACGACTTCGCAAGGTAATTGCAGCACGAATGGTTGAGTCACTTCAGGTATCAGCGCAGTTAACAACTGTCATTGAGGTAGATGTCACCAAGATTGCTCGTCTACGCGATCGATCAAAGGCCACCTTCGAAGCTCGTGAAGGCGTAAAGCTCTCATTCCTTCCATTCTTCGCAGTAGCAACATGCGAAGCATTGAAGCAGCATCCAGTTCTTAACTCTTCAATTGAAGGCGACCAGGTCATTTATCATGGTGCCGAGCACCTCGGTATTGCTGTTGATACCGAGCGCGGTCTCTTGGTTCCTGTCATTCATAATGCAGGAGATCTCAATATGGGTGGAGTTGCACGTAAGATTGCAGATCTTGCAGCTCGCACCCGCGATAACAAGGTCACACCTGATGAACTCGGTGGCGGAACATTCACATTGACCAATACAGGTTCACGTGGAGCCCTCTTCGATACTCCAATTATCAATCAGCCACAGGTAGCAATCCTTGGTCTCGGCGCAGTTGTAAAGCGTCCAATGGTTGTTAAGGGCGACGACGGTGGAGAGTCAATCGCAATCCGCTCAATGGTCTACTTGGGTCTTTCATATGATCACCGCATCGTTGATGGCGCAGATGCTGCCCGCTTCTTGGTAACGCTTAAAGAGCGTCTTGAAGGCGGCGCATTCGAAGCGGATCTGGGTCTTTAATTTGAGCACCCCACAGCGCATCGCAATCACTGGTGCATCTGGTCTCATTGGTTCGGCTCTTGTCGGACATCTCAAGAGCGAAGGTCACACAGTGCAACGTTTGGTGCGACGCACTCCTGTCTCCCCCGATGAAGTTCAGTGGGATCCAAAGACCGGCTACGTAGACTTAGATGCGCTTCGTGGAGTGGATGCGATTATTCATCTCGCAGGTGCGGGCGTAGGCGATAAGCGCTGGAATAAGAAGTACAAGGCAGAGATTCTTAATTCACGTTTGATGGGCACTACAACCATCGCAAATGCGGTGACAGAACTTCAACCAGATGTCTTCATCTCAGCTAGCGCAATCGGTTGGTATGGAGAGTCAGGAAACCGAGCAGTACTCGAATCTGATAAGTGCGGGGATGATTTTCTCGCAGCTGTCTGTCGCGAATGGGAAGCAGCGGCAGATTTAGCTAAGAACACGCGCACTATCAAGATTCGTACTGGTCTAGTTCTTGATCCAACCGGCGGAGCACTTGGCAAGATGTTGCCGCTCTTTCGTTTCGGTCTTGGTGGAAAGATGGGTAATGGAAAGCAGTGGTGGTCTTGGATCACGTTGCATGATTTGATTCGTGCCATCTCATTCATGCTGGAAGGTGAACTTGAAGGTCCAGTAAACCTCACTGCACCTAATCCTGTAACAAATCAAGAGTTCACATCGGCACTTGCCCGCGCTCTACACCGTCCAGCGCTCTTTCCAGCGCCTGCCATCGCACTTAAGGTAGCGATGGGCGGATTCTCATCTGAGATTCTCGGATCTAAGAAGGTTATCCCGCAAGCACTTACAGAAGCTGGTTTCGAATGGGATTACCCGCACATCACTAGCGCGCTTACAGCTTTAGTCAGCGAGTGATTCAAGCGCCGCGAGGCGACCTGATAAAAGTGCTCCATTTTGAGAACCTGCAGTTAGATAATCGCCGGCTATATAAAGGTTTTCGCCTACACGCGAAGCGTTAACACCTCGATAGCCAGGGGTGAACTTAGGCAACGCCTGCGAAATATCGTAACGTTTAATGAGACTGAACTCAGATGGAGCAATCCCCCAGAATTTTGCGATCTCTTCGATTGCAGTTTCATCACTTATTCCTCGTAAGGCTGTGGACGAAATCAAAGTGCGATCATTAGGAGCGTATTGAGAGACCACGTTGCTGATTGCGAGTGAATTAACGAGTGGACTTTGTGCGCTCGTAATGCGCAGTCGCTTCGATGTGACGATTCCAGCAGGAAGACTGTGATACCAAGTCACAGAACTAACCGCTTGCGTCTCATCGCTCTTGCCCAATAAATGCGTGGCGGTCTTTGAGTCGGTAGCGATGATTACTTTCTTTCCGGAAAATTGTGCGAGAGAATCAACCGGAGCATTGAGCTGTACATTCTCAACACGGGCACCGAGGGCTTCGGTGAGCGCGCCAACACCGGCGCGGGGCAACCCTGAATCGCCAAGAACAAAACTCTTAATGATTTCACGGCCGTAAGCGCTATCAACGTTTTCAAGATCGTCGAGAAAGACTCCGCGTAAGAACGGTTTGAGTAAATTTTCGTAGAAATCACCAGTGCCGCTGGCCAGGAGTGCATCCCTTAGCGAGATATCTCCATTGGGTCTATCGCCGAGAAACTTAAGTACAGAAATCTTCTCTTGCAGCGTTCCAAGTGGCGAGCGGAGCCCCATTAATGGATGGATTCGGGGATCTCCAATTGAAGTCAGGCCAAATGGTGTGATGACATCAATTGTTCTATCGGTTTTACAGAAATCGATTTCATCAATGACCTGCAATCGCTTGAGTTCGGAATATCCAGAGTTGATGAGCTGAAAGCCGCGATCAAGGATGTAGCCATCTATGTAATCAGAGCGCACTCGCCCGCCAAGATCATCGGATGATTCGATTAACTCGACCGAAACACCTGCTTCTTGCAGTGTCAGTGCGGCACTGAGGCCCGCTAAACCTCCACCTATAACAACGTGGGACATAGAAACCCGCTACTTGTTCGCGAGCTTAGATGGCCACCAAATCTTTGGTCCAATCTCATGAACAAGTGCTGGAACCAAGATTGAGCGGACAATGATGGTGTCAAGGAGAACACCGAATCCGACTGCAAATCCGAGTTGGGCAAGTGGCACGAGAGGCAACAAACCAAGCACTGCAAATGTGGCAGCAAGGACGATACCGGCAGAGGTGATTACTGCACCTGTGACTGTGACACCCTTGATTACTCCATCGCGAGTGCCATGTTTGATCGACTCTTCTCGGACACGTGTCATCAAGAAGATGTTGTAATCGATGCCCAATGCAACCAAGAAGATGAAGGCAAATAGAGGGAATGAATTATCTCCGCCTTCAAAGCCGAAGATGTGATTGAAAACGAGAGCAGAAACTCCGATAGTAGCGAAGTAAGAAAGAACTACTGTTCCCAGAAGTACTACTGCACTCAAAATGCTTCGGAGTAAGAGACCTAAAATGATAGTGATGACGATGAGAATAATCGGGATGATTGTCTTGTTGTCACGATCATTTGCTTCACGCACATCAAAGTAGACAGCTGATGTTCCACCGACAAGAGATGATGGATCTGCTTTATGCGCCGCATCACGAATTGCAGGTATGTACTCTCCCGCTTCAACGCTATCTGGTGCCTGATCGAGAGTTGCATTAACAATCACTTTGCCACCAACAATTTTCACGTTCTGTGTCAAAGGATCAACTGCGTAAGCGACTTCTGAAACTCCATCTGCTTTACGCACTGCAGCAATGACTGCATCGCCCTTTGCAGCTGAGGTAACGATCTGCGTTGGATCTCCTTCGCCACCTGGGAAGTGCTTCAGAAGCAACTTCTGACCGACGACAGATTCTGGATTACCTGTAAATGTATCGACCGTTCCGATGCCATCGGCCTTCAAAGTAGTTGAGGTAAAGGCGAAAGCAAGGAGAATAACGCTGGTAATAACCCATGCTTTTCGCGGATTGCGCCCGATGCCGTTGGCAACCTTTGACCATGTTCCACTGAGGACATGATCATCGCCATCGTTAAGTGGCTTGCGTGGCCAGAAAATCCAACGTCCAAAGAGAACCAGGAGCGCAGGAAGCAAAGTGAGGATAGTAATAACTGAAACAACAATTCCAATGGCGCCGATGGGACCAAGGCTTGCGGTATTTGTTAATTGGCTAAAGAGCAACATCATGAGTGAGATTGCGACAGTTGCGCCGGATGCCAGAATCGGCTCCCAAACACCCTTGTATGCCGCGCGCATTGCATCGAAACGATTCTCGTGAAGGTGAAGCTCTTCACGGTAACGAGCAATCAAAAGAAGGGCGTAGTCGGTTGCGGCACCAATTACCAGAACTGAGAGAATGCCTTGTGACTGCCCATCGACATCGATGATGTCATTCTTGGCGAGCAGATAAATAATGCCGCCCGCGGTGGAAAGTGCAAAGAGTGATGTCAACAACGGAATAATCCAAAGAACCGGTGATCGATAGACAAAGATCAAAATGATTGCAACAACTGCAAGTGTTGTCAGGAGCAGTGTTGAATCGATTGATCCAAATGCTCCAAAGAGATCACCTAAGAGTCCACCAGGGCCGGTGACATAGGACTCCATGCCGACTGACTTTGCAATTGGTTCAATATCTTCACGAAGGGCTTCAACTACTGCAGGCAATACTGGCTCCTCATTTGGAAGAAGCTCAGAAATTGATTCGCCGTTTAGAGGAACATTTACCAAGATTGCTTTGCCATCTTGCGATGGGAAAGCGACGATTGGTTGATCCTTGATGAGGTAATCGCCAATCTTTGCTGAAGTTCCTGCAAGGGTGAGGCCATTGATTGTTGAAAGATGTCCATTGATTGCACCAAGCGCCTCAGGAGTTGCAGTTCCTTCAAAGAGGATCAAGGCTGGAAAATTAAAGGAGGCATCTCCAGCAAACTTCGCAATCTCATCAGCCGCCAAGGTCGCTTCGGCGCCCTTAGGCAAGAATGAGGAGTTGTTGTTCTCCTGAACGCTGGTGAGCTTTCCAAAGAGTGGTCCAAAGATGCCGGTAATCAAAAACCAGGCAATTACGACTAAAACGGCTACGGAGATGGGCTTCTTGTTCTTGATTAGCATGGGCGGGAGTCTACCTTTAGGCTTACCTCGTGCCGGTTTTAGACTCTCCTCCCCTAGCCCTTAAACGAAGTGGCTTGGTCGAATATGAAGAGGCTCTCGCCATTCAGAGGACAATTCATGGAGAAGTTGCTGCTGGAAAGCGCGCCAATACCCTCATTCTTTTAGAACATCCATCTATTTACACAGCGGGCAAACGAACTTTGGATGAAGAGCGCCCAGGCAATGGGGCTCGAGTCCTTGATGTCGATCGTGGCGGCAAAATCACCTGGCATGGCCCAGGCCAATTAGTTGGCTACCCCATCGTCAAACTACTCAATCCACATGAGCTCGTTGGCTTCGTCCGCGAGATAGAAGCAGGTCTGATTAAGGTTTGTGCGGAATTTGGCATTACCGGAGTACGAGTCGATGGACGTTCAGGCGTTTGGATGGTTGACGAACGCGGCGAACGAAAGATCGCCGCTATTGGTATCCGAGTTGCATCTGGGACTTCGATGCATGGCTTCGCGCTCAATGTAAATCCTGATCTCTCTTCGTTCGATGCGATAGTTCCCTGTGGAATTTCTGATGCCGCCGTGACGTCACTCGCGCTCGAACTAGGACGTGACATCACCCTTGAAGAGGTAACTCCAGTTGTTGAAAAATATCTTTATGAAGCACTAACGAAGGTGAGCGCATGACAATCGCACCAGATGGCCGCAAGTTACTTCGCATTGAAGCAAGAAATGCTGAGGTGCCAATCGAGCGTAAGCCTGAGTGGATCAAAACTCGCGCAAATATGGGACCTGAATACACACGTCTCCGCTCCTTAGTTAAAACAGAATCTCTTCACACCGTCTGCCAAGAAGCAGCCTGTCCAAATATCTTTGAATGTTGGGAAGATAAGGAGGCTACATTCTTGATTGGTGGCGAACGTTGTACTCGTCGTTGCGATTTCTGCAATATCGATACCGGAAAGCCAGAACCGCTTGATCGTGATGAACCACGACGCGTCGCTGAATCTGTACAAACAATGGGACTCAAGTACGCAACCATCACTGGCGTTACTCGCGATGATCTTGAAGATGAAGGCGCTTGGCTCTATGCCGAGACAATCCGCAAGGTGCATGAACTTAACCCTGGTACTGGCGTTGAGATGCTCGCTCCAGATTTCAGCGGCAATCCAACTCTTCTCAATGAAGTCTTTGACACGCGACCAGAAGTCTTTGCTCACAATCTCGAAACAGTTCCACGAATTTTCAAGCGTATTCGTCCAGCATTTACCTACGAGCGTTCACTCAATGTCATTACCCAAGCCCGTGAGTACGGATTGATTACAAAATCAAATCTCATTCTTGGTATGGGTGAAGAGATCAGCGAAGTTATCCAAGCTCTAGAAGATCTTCATAGCGCAGGATGCGACCTCATCACTATTACTCAGTACTTGCGTCCAACAAATAAGCATCATCCAGTTGAGCGATGGGTCAAGCCTGATGAGTTTGTTGATCTAGCTAAGCGTGCAGAAGATATCGGCTTTAGCGGTGTTATGAGTGGCCCACTTGTTCGCTCTTCTTACCGTGCAGGTCGCCTATATAAGCAAGCACAGGAAAAGCGCGCCCTCAATGGCTGATCTGGTCTATCCCCCAGTTATTCGCGCAGTCACCGGATTCTGGAAAGTGATCAATCTGAAGTTTGATTTCCAAGGTCAAGAACATCTTCCTGCGCCTCATCATGGCGGCGCGGTCTTGGCAATGAACCACATCAGCTATTTAGATTTTGCGCTGATTGGAACAGCGGCGCTGCCGATGAAGCGCTACGTCCGATTCATGGCAAAGAAAGAGCTTTTCGACAACAACCTTGCTGGTCCACTTCTTCGCGGAATGCATCACATCAGCGTCGATCGTTCTAACGGATCAGCCTCTTTAGTTGCCGCTCTTCGCGCACTTAGAGATGGTGAGATAATCGGCATCTTTCCGGAAGGAACAATCTCGGTCTCCTTCGAGATTAAAGAGTTAAAGAGCGGCGCTGTTCGCTTGGCACAAGGAGCCGGAGTACCCGTTATTCCAACAATTATTTGGGGGTCACAACGCCTCTGGACCAAGAAGGTAAAGCGCCATTTATTCCAGCGCAATATTCCTATCTCGGTCACTTTTGGTGAACCCATTTATTTTGAGAAAGATAGCGATGTAGAAGCGGGTGAGGCGATTTTGCGCCAAGCCATGGTGAAAATGCTCCACGAAATGCAGGAAAAGTATCCTGATTCACACCAAGGCCAACGCTGGGCGCCTGTCCGTCTTGGTGGTACTGCGCCCACTCCCCTAAACTAACGACCATGTTTAAGAAGAAGAGCAAAGAGCCAAAGGTAAAGACCCCTCGTTTTAAAGAGATTCGTGATGCTTACAAGATCACGCAATCGGTCAAGCCTTGGATTGGTCTTGCACTCGCAGGAATTTTTCTTACAGTCTTCATAATCGCTGTAACTATTGGTTGGTTCGTTGATCACCCCATCTACGCAGGATTCATCGGTTTACCGACAGCTCTCATCATCGCCCTTGCAGTCTTTACTCGAATCGCTGGCGCTGCCGCTTACGCTTCAATTGAAGGCCAAATGGGCGCTGGAGCATCTGTCTTGATGGCAATCCGTAAGGGTTGGACTACAACTCCTGCGGTTGCTGTAAACCGCAACCAAGATATGGTCCACCGCAGCGTTGGTCGCGGTGGCATCGTCCTCACAGGTGAAGGCGGAGCCGCAGTTCGTCAGATGTTGCAAGATGAGCGCAAGAAGTCAGAGCGTTATGCACCGGGTGCACCAATCACAGAAATCATCGTTGGTGATGGCGAAGGTCAGGTTCCTCTGAAGAAGTTGCAGAAGAAGATTCAGAAACTTCCAAAGAAGTTATCAGCTCACCAAATGCGCGAACTTCGTATGCGCCTTAAGGCCGTTGGCGGTATGTCTCTTCCAATTCCAAAGGGCCCAATGCCTAAGGGAATAAAGATTCGCTAGTCGCGCTTTACCAAAACCGTATTTGATAGGCGTTCATTTATCCCACGTCCATCTTCATCAAAGGTAATTGCAGTCACCAGCGGAAGCATTAGAACCGTGCGAATCAAAGCTTGAAGTGGAGTCGCTGCTTGCCCATCGCTGAAGCGAACAACTTTTAGACCTACGATCCGATGCCCAAATGATGAGCCACCAAAGGCGACGAGAACCACATACTCGATTGCCAGGATGAGAAGCACTGTTCCGCCGGCGCCTCTACTTCTATCGAGGAATGAGCCCTGACCTGCAAAGAAGCCCAGGGTGATGGCGTAGGCGGCGAGCCAATCGAGAGTGATGCCCAATAGGCGGCGACCTTGGCTAATCCGTGGATACATAGGTAAAGCCTACCTATCCCAGAGCCCTTGGGCGATTTGTTACATAGACGTAACACTGAAAATAGCGCTTGTAACCCAGTAGACCTTAGGCTCTGCCACATAGAAAGGCTCAAAGTGGAGTTCTTTCGACATAGCCGAAGCCACATTCGTTGCCTCGGCGCTAAGACTTATTGGGAGTCCTATATATGTTTAAGAACTCGAGCGAAATCTTCGCTTATATCAAGAAGGAAGATGTAAAGCTCATTGATGTTCGCTTTACAGATCTACCAGGTATTCAGCACCACTTCAATGTTCCAGTGGAATCATTTGATGAAGCAGTCTTCACAGATGGTTTGATGTTTGATGGTTCATCTATCCGTGGATTCCAGTCAATTCACGAATCAGATATGAAACTTCTTCCAGTACCTTCATCTTCATACATTGATCCTTTCCGTCTCGAGAAGACACTCGTAATCATCTTCTCTGTTCACAACCCATCAGATGACACTCCTTACTCACGCGACCCACGCGGTGTTGTGAAGAAGGCTGTTGATTACTTGAAGTCAACCGGAATTGCTGATCAAGCGTTCTTTGCACCAGAGGCTGAGTTCTACGTATTTGATGCAATTCGCTTTAAGACAGGCATCAACGAGGCTTACCACCACATCGATTCATACGAAGGTTCATGGAACACAGGAATCGTTGCAGATCCTGATGGAACTCCAAACCGTGGTTACCGCACACGCGTAAAGGGCGGATACTTCCCAGTTTCACCAACAGATCAATTCGCAGATCTCCGCGATGAAATGGTGATGGAACTCGGTCGCGCAGGTCTTCAGGTCGAGCGTTCACACCACGAAGTTGGAACTGCTGGTCAGATGGAGATCAACTACCGCTTCACAGACATTCTTACTGCAGGCGATGAGTTGATGAAGTTTAAGTACATCATCCGCAACGTTGCATGGGAAGGCGGCAAGACCGCAACATTTATGCCAAAGCCACTCTTCGGAGATAACGGTTCAGGTATGCACGTTCACCAGTCACTCTGGAAAGATGGCAAGCCACTCTTCTTCGAAGCAGGCACATATGGCGATCTCTCAGATATGGCACGTTGGTATATCGGTGGTCTCTTGAAGCACGCTCCATCACTTCTTGCATTCACCAACCCAACAGTAAACTCATACCGTCGTTTGGTTCCAGGATACGAAGCACCAGTAAATCTCGTTTACTCCGCTCGTAACCGTTCTGCATGTATCCGTATCCCAATTACCGGATCATCACCAAAGGCAAAGCGTGTTGAGTTCCGTTGCCCAGATCCATCATCAAACCCATACCTCGCATTTGCAGCAATGCTTATGGCTGGTATCGATGGAATCATCAACAAGATCGAACCACCTGCTCCAGTAGATAAGGATCTCTACGAGCTTGAGGGCGAAGAGGCAGCAGCTATTCCTCAGGTTCCAGGTTCACTCGATGCAGTTCTTAACTCACTTGAGGCAGATCACGAGTTCCTTACAAAGGGTGGCGTCTTCACAGAGGACCTCATCAGTACATGGATTCAGTGGAAGCGTACAAACGAAGTTGATTATGTTCGCCTTCGTCCGCACCCAGCTGAGTTCGAGCTGTACTACGACATCTAAAAGTCGAAAATAAGGACCCCGACACAAGTAGTGACGGGGTCCTTATTTCTTCAGAACTATTTATTCTCGATTTGAAAGTTCAGCGCTTCAAATACAATAGAACGTCGGTTTAATATCAACAAAATCTCTATCAAAGTGGTAAACGTTGAAGTAAATACTCCGTTACTCTCCACTGATGGATCTACGCGGATACTCAGAAGATAGCTATATCGATAGACACGAGGATTCTTCGAATAAGGAGAAAAGAGTATTTGCTCCATTGATGGCAGCATTTATTCTTGCAGCTTCAGTCTTCGGCTTTACCTACGCGGCAGATATTAATCTGGGTCAGTCAAGCACAGAATTCGGTCAAGGCGTTCAAGCGACAGTTGCTTGTTCAGGCAATACTGCACTTACGATTACACCTATTTTAGATTTTGAAAACGCATCAGGTGCAGGAGCCTATAAAGTCTCAGGTTTCACCGTCTCCAATATTCCCGCAGAATGTGCTGGTAATGACTTCACCATTAATGCTTATGACGAAAGCACAACGGGTCGTCTAGCTCTCTTCAATAGTGACTCAACTACAATTGTTGTTGGTGCTCGATCAAACAGCTATGGTCTTGCATATGGATCAACCGGGTTATCTCTGACAAATAATTCTTCGTCATCGTTCTCAGTCAATTTTAATACTGCCGTAGCTTTTGCTGCATCCACCTATCGCGTTGCCATCCAGAGCGGTCCTGGAGTTATTTCTCTAGGATGGCCAGGTAGCCTGGGAGATATTGGTCCTGGCGGAGGAACAGTCTTTTACTACTCTGCTGGTGGATTTAATTGTGGTTCGTCATTTATTTCAACAGGTAGCCCTGACGCTGGACTCTGTCATTACTTAGAGGCCGCGCCAACAACTTGGGGTGGCGGAGCAAGCGATCCAACTTATGTGTGGGCTGACCCTGCATTTCGGAACATTAACATAGGCGTAACCGATGCAACCAATACCGGAGTTGGTGGAGGATATAAGAACACACTTGCAATTCTTGCTCAAGGAAATGGCTCGAGCACTGCAGCGGGTGCATCTCGCGCATATGCTGGTGGCAATCTATCAGATTGGTATCTGCCGAGTATTTCTGAACTTGAACGCTTAATATCTTTCGCAACAACTGCGCCCTTTAGTACCGCTTCCCCGGGACTGGGCATGAAGCTCACTGGCGGCACCTCCGGCTTCTACGCAACATCAAATCAATACATTCAGGCTAATTACTACCACTACTTCTACGCCCAGATGGTGTCTCAAAATAGTAACGGTGGCGCTTATCCAAAGAGTTCCCCATATAACACTCGACCTATTAGAGCATTCTAGAAAATAAAGAGAGAAGCAAGATCAATCAGATAATCTAGGTCACTGTGACCTTTGCATCTAGATTTGAGTCTGAACTATCCACTGAGCTCATTTGTCTTGGTGACCGCAAAAGAGCAATCGGCGCACAGGCCTACATGAAAGACATTGCCCCATTTATCGGAGTAGTCACCCCTGAAAGACGAGCCGCGGTAAAGAAGATAGCAAAATCAATGAGGGTGCCTACCTCGGATGAACTCGGTGCAACAGCACGCAAACTCTGGCAATTAGAGGAGCGAGAATTCCAATACGCGGCAAATGATTTGATTAATATTCATTGGAAAGTGGCAGATAAGAATTTTCTTGCAGAACATGTCGAACATTTAATTGTCACAAAATCCTGGTGGGACACAGTTGATGGGTTAGGTAGTGTTGCCGTCTCTCCCCTGACAGATAAGTATGGATGCGAGAAATTGATTGCCAATTGGAGTAAGTCACCAAATATGTGGCTTAATCGCGCCGCAATCCAACATCAGCGCGGCCGTAAGTATGAAACCGATGTGAGACTTGTTCTGCAATACTGCGATGATCACTCTGGCTCGAAAGAGTTCTTCATTGTGAAAGCTATTGGTTGGGCGCTGCGAGATATTGCTAAAGTAAACCCACGTTCCGTACGTGACTTCTTAAAATCTCACCCAGATTTGGGCAGGGTTGCTGTGAGAGAGGCTGAGCGAGGTCTAGGCAGACTTTAGTTCGGGTGTTCGTAACCACGATTTAGTAACAAGCTTATGCATGACGACTCCATTGGTGGCAAAGATTGCAGCAAGGATCCACCACCCAGAGATGCCCATACCAATTACAAGTGCAGTCACGAGAGCTGGTCCAATCGTTCCGCTCAGCCCCCACGACAACCCCCATACTCCTTGATACTGCCCTTGATGGTTTTCATCAGCCAAGCCAAAGCCGATGGACCAAGAACCAGCAGAACCGATGAGTTCGCCAACGATATGTGATGCCATACCAAGTGTTAGCAGGAGCGCTGCCATAACCGCGTTCATCCCCTGGGCGTATGCATAGAGGATGCACGCAAGCGAGATGAACAAAGATGCATTTCGATATGCCTTTACTCCACCTAAAAGAGTCTTAGAACTCTTACTCGCAGCGACCTGAAAGATCACCACGGCAATGGTGTTGATGAGCATCAGGACAGAGACCCACCATCTCGGTGCATTGGTTTCGCGGACCACCCACAGCGGAATAGCGACCGATTGGATAATGAAGTGAAGGGACATGAACGAATTGGAGAGAGTAGCGCCCAGAAATACTCGATCTTTCATCGCTTCAAAAGAGAATGGGTCGCCACGTTCAACTGTCGGTGAGATGAATGGGAGCTTCATATAGAGCAGACCAGCGAGCACGCAGGTCATTGCATCTCCGAGTAGGAGAGCTTTATAAACAGTGGGGTCGTTGATTGCGAGGCCGATACCAGCAAAGAGGGTTCCGATTGAGATCCCGAGATTGGTCACTGCCCGCTGATAGGCGCGAATACGAACCCGCGACTCCTCTCCGCCAAGCTTTGCGATTGTCGCCATCCGAGTTGTCTGTGCAACTACAGCGAGTGCGCCCATCACAATATGAATAAGAAGAAATGGGATAAAACTATGAACAAAGACGAGTCCAGCCATCGCTACGCCTTCTAGTGCAACTGCGATTGCCGCGATGTTGCGTGGTCCGAAACGATCAGCAATGTGCCCAGCCGGAACGCTTAACGTCATTGCCAGACCACCCGCGATTGAGAGTGCAAGTGCTACCTGCGCCGGCGAGAGTCCTACAACTGTGGTGAAGTAGATGACATCGACGGTCATAAATAGACCGTTACCAAAGGTATTAATTAAGGTCGAACCGGCAAGAATACGAAAGGTACGCTCCTGCGGAATTATCCTGTTAAGAAGATCTCTCAAGATCGAAGTTTCTAGTCGAGGAAGAAATCAAGGAGGAAATCCTTGGTTCCTGGAACGACTGAATACTTCTCTAAATCTGTGACTCCTTCACTTGCTAGCACTTCATCATCCACATAAAAATTACCAGTTGACTCTGCTGCTGGGCGATTAAGAATGATGTAAGCAGCATCAGCAAGAATTTCAGGTGTGCGACAAGCTGCCGTATCAACCCCTGGAATCATGGCAAGTGCTGCGGTATCAATTGCCGTGCGAGGCCAGAGCGCATTAACGCCGATACCATCGCGCTTAAACTCCTCGGCCATACCGAGAACACACATAGACATCCCATACTTTGCCATTGTGTAGGCGACATGGTTCTTAAACCACTTTGGATTCATTGAAAGCGGTGGCGAAAGGGTGAGAATCTGTGGATTACGTCCGGCCTTTGCGGAATCACGTAGATAAGGAATTGCAGCCTGCGAAGTCAAGAAGGTTCCGCGAACGTTGACATCAAACATCAAATCAAAGCGCTTTGCGGGCGTTGCCTCGGTCTTGGTGAGATTGATGGCGCTTGCGTTATTGATCAAGATGTCGATACCGCCAAATTCCTGCGCAGTCTGGCGAATTGCAGCTTCTATTTGAGCTTCGTCTCGGATATCGCATTGGATAGGAAGAGCTACTCCCCCGGCATCTTCGATTTCCTTAGCAGCGGTAAAGATTGTTCCTGGCAATTTTGGATTTGGATCAGCTGTCTTTGCTGCAATGGCAACAGATGCTCCATCTTTTGCGGCACGCAATGCAATTGCGAGACCGATGCCTCGTGAACCTCCGGTGATGAAAATACGCTTTCCTGACAGGCCAATGCCGTTAGGCATGTGGCCGGAATTGTCGAGAGACATTTACTTTCCCTTCTTTGCCATGAACTTCATGGCGGCTTCAGCGAACTCTTCGGATTGAAGTGCCATCGCAAATAATTGGAACTCAGCTTTCATGACTGCCTCAACAGCATCATGCTTACTTGCCTTCATCAGAGCTTTGGTATTGATTATTGCAGTCGGCGGCTGTTCTGCGATTTTATTAGCGATAGTAATTGCCTCGGCTTCAGCATCTTGTGCAACTTCTGCAACTAAGCCGATCTCACGCGCATATTGAGCCGAGAATACTTCGCCAGTCATAAATATCTTCGCTGCTCGCTGATAACCAACGAGTGCTGGAAATAGAAGTGATGAACCTGCCTCAGGTACTAGACCAAGCGAGGTAAACGGCATTGATAGCGCTGCAGTCTCTGATGCAATGACTACATCGCAGTGAAGAAGCATTGTCGTGCCAACGCCTACTGCATTTCCCTTAACTGCTGCAATGAGCGGCTTTGGGAAGTTGAGCAGAGCGCCAAGAAAAGCAGCTACTGTCGAATCCTCGGTTGTTGGTGGATTACTCATGAAATCCATGATGTCGTTTCCAGCTGTGAAGTGGTCTCCCACAGAACTGATGACGACCGAGCGGACACCAAAATCCCCTGCTGCATCATTGAGCAATCGGGCTAGCTCCCCATACATATCCCTTGTGAGGGCATTCATCTTCTCTGGACGGTTAAAACGAATAATTTGGACCTGATTGATCAGCTCTGAGGTGATTTGAGTCATTGGGCGAGTGTAAGAGGTGAACATCGACTTGGGAAGGAGGAGAATAGGGCCACGGCGACGGAGAGGTCCTAAGAAATGGCTAGAGATATAACAATCACTACCCGCGAACTCACACCATTTGAGCAACTTGTGCTCGGTCTGCTCTGCGAGGGTAAATCAAATGCCGCAATCGCTCGAGAGACAAATCACACCGAGAAAGTTATTGAAAATACTGTCTCGCGTGCTGCGAAAGCTTTTGGGATTACATCTGATGGCGATACCAATATCCGCGTACTTCTCGCTCTGGCGTTTAGAACGCACTTTGGTGATGCTGCATTCGATCGACTAGGGGTTCCCTGCGCTCACTTTGAAGTCAATGGTGAAGGTCAATCAATTTGTAATCGAGAGGTCCACTAACTTCTTTCTGACTGAGTGCAGGCTCTCACCTTTTCTCTTCATTTACTAACTCTCTAGGTCTTTAATGTAAATAGCACTCAGTTAAGAGTGTATTTACAGAAGAAAAATGGAGAGAAAAATGAAACGTAAAACTTTTGACAAGATTGTTACTGCCATCGGTGCAGCTTTAACGGTTTTCCTCTTTGTCGCAGCTGCCTTACTTAACTGGGGTGCGAGTTTTGCCGAAGATTCTGTCCGCAGTCAATTAGAGAATCAGAACATCTCATTCCCTGCAGCAGCGGCCATGCCAGAGGCGACTGCAAAAAAACTTGCCAAGTGGGCAGAGATGAAAGTTACAACCGGCGAGATGGCTCGCGATTATTCAGATCTCTATATTTGGGAGCATATGAAAGGCTCTGCAATTGAGGCAGTTGGCAAACCCGCAACGTATTCTGAAGTTTCAGGAATGTACATGGGCCTTGTGCGTGGCGGAAGCACCGATACAGAGCAGATTGCAAAATTAGGTGAACTTCGCCAGACACTCTTCATGGGAAATACGCTTCGAGGCATGTTGCTTGAAGCATACGCATTTGGAACTATGGGAGTCATTGCAGGATATGGAGCACTCGCCGCTCTTGTAGGCGGAGTTCTTATGCTCATACTTACATTGCTTGGTATTGCACATCTTCGTCGCACTCCAGATAGCGCGACGATTTAACCCCAACGCTCTCACACTCTCCGTTGAGAGGTTGAGGGAAAGTGAAAACCCCCGGAAAGTAACTCTCCGGGGGTTTTTACTATCTAAGTGAGATAGGTATTGCAGTGTGGATTAGCGATCAAGCTTTCCTGAGATGAAGTCTTCAACCTTATTGTGAGCCTGCTCATCTGTGTACTGAACAGGAGGTGTCTTCATAAAGTAGGAAGAAGGTGAGAGCAACGCTCCACCAATCTTGCGATCAAGACCGATCTTTGCGCAGCGAAGAGCATCGATGATTACGCCCGCTGAGTTTGGTGAATCCCATACTTCGAGCTTGTACTCGAGGTTAAGTGGAACATCTCCGAATGCACGGCCTTCGAGGCGAACATATGCCCACTTGCGGTCATCGAGCCATGGAATGTAATCAGAAGGTCCGATGTGAACGTTCTTTGCACCCATGTCGTGATCGAGCTGTGATGTTACAGAGTTGGTCTTTGAGATCTTCTTTGACTCTAGGCGATCGCGCTCGAGCATGTTCTTAAAGTCCATGTTTCCACCAACATTGAGCTGGTAGGTGCGGTCAAGGTGCACGCCACGGTCCTGGAACAACTTAGCCATGATGCGGTGTGTAATTGTTGCACCGACCTGTGATTTGATGTCATCGCCAACGATTGGAAGGCCTGCATCTTCAAACTTCTTTGCCCAAACTGGATCTGAAGCGATAAAGACTGGGAGCGCATTAACAAAGGCACATCCAGCAGCGATTGCACACTCCGCATAGAACTTTGCAGCTTCTTCTGAACCAACTGGGAGGTAGCAGATAAGTACATCTACCTGCTCTGCCTTGAGTGCAGCAACAACGTCTACCTCTGCAGCAGTTGACTCTGTGATTGTCTCTTTGTAGTAACGACCAAGACCATCAAGTGTCTTACCGCGCTGAACTTCAACGCCAGATTTTGCTACCTCTGAAAATTTAATTGTGTTGTTCTCAGATGCCCAGATGGCATCAGAAAGGTCAAGACCGACCTTCTTTGAATCAACATCGAATGCTGCAACGAACTTAACGTTGCTGATGTGGTATCCACCAACAACTGCGTGCATAAGACCAGGAATCTCCTGATCAAGTGCTGCATCCTTGTAGTACTCAACACCCTGTACGAGTGAGTTTGCGCAGTTTCCTACGCCGACGATGGCAACGCGAATGTCGCCAGCTCCTGTTGTGATCTTCACTTAGATTTCCTCTCGGTTGTAATCATTTCCTGCAGCCACGCAATTTCGCGTTCAGCAGAGTCAAGCGAATGGCGGCGCCACTCTTGAAGGTATCTATCGATTCCAATTGGAGACTTCTCTACTTCATCGCGAAGAATTTCAGCCTTCTCCTGCAGTCGACGTAAACGACCTTCCAGAATTCGAACCCGGCTCTTTGTTGGTGTTGGGCTGAAGAAGGCGAAACGAATTTCAAATCCCTCATCTTCCCAAGCATCAGCGCTGACGGTCTCGGTGAGCGCCTCAAAGCGAGCTAGGCCTTCTTTTGTGATGGCATAGACGATTCTTGGACGCTTGCTCCCCCGATCGACAGCCTCTTCCTGGATTGAGCCAGCAAGGAGCATGCGACGAAGTTGCGGGTAGAGAACCGAGAATGAGATCGCCTTAAATGGGCCGAAGATGGTCACCATTCGCTTGCGAAGCTCATAGCCATGGAGCGGTCCCTGCGCGAGCAGGCCAAGGAGAGCGAACTCCAAGGATTCCACGCGTGATCGCATTGATGGCTCGATTCTCTTATTCGGAATATATATCCAAAAAATATATCGATTCGATATATCTGGGCGATAGTTAACCCGATATAGGCGGTGAAAGCAAAGCCGCCACGCCTTGGCCAATACTGTGGCGCTGGCCACTCTTCGCCTAGCCTTGGAAGGACCTTCCCCATACGTTACTGGCCGCTTGGCCGCCCTTTGAGGCGACTTCGGCCCCTTGCGGAAAGGCTCCACATGTCCCTTACCTGGAAGCTCCATGGAGACGGCAAATCAATCACCGCTGGTGATGTCGTTTCAACAGATGAGCGCCTCACCTGGCCACGCACAATCGGCGTCGGCTTTCAACATATCGCCGCCATGTTTGGCGCAACCTTCTTGGTTCCGATCATCACCGGTTTTCCGCCGACAACCACTCTCTTCTTCTCAGGTATTGGAACACTTCTTTTCTTGGCAATCACTCGCAATAAAGTTCCAAGCTACCTCGGATCTTCTTTTGCCTTTCTTGGCCCAATCGGTGCAGCTATGGCAGATAAGTCAGCAGGCATGGCGGGAGCACTTGGCGGCATCGTATTTACCGGTGTAGTTCTAGCCGCAGTTGGTCTCATTGTGAAAGCTGCCGGTATCAATTGGATCGAAGCTGCTCTCCCACCTGTTGTTACCGGAACTATCGTGATGGTAATTGGCTTCAACTTGGCTGGAGCCGCTAAAGGTAACTTCACAAAGGAACCGCTACTTGCGATCATCACATTGTCATCAATTGCACTGATCAGCGCGTTCTCAAAGGGCTTCCTTGGTCGCATCAGCATCTTTGCTGGAATCGTCATTGGTTACGTTGTAGCACTTATTCAAGGCAATGTAGATACATCAGCAATTAAATCTGCTGCATGGGTCGCGATGCCAACATTTGAAACGCCAACCTTCAAGGGCAGCACAATGCTTCTCTTCCTTCCAGTTGTTCTCGTTCTAATCGCGGAGAACGTCGGACACGTGAAGGCAGTAGCTGCAATGACTGGCAAGAGTCTCGATGACGAGATGGGCAATGCACTTCTCGCAGATGGCCTCGCAACAACAATTGCAGGTGCTGGCGGCGGTTCAGGTACAACAACTTATGCAGAAAACATTGGAGTAATGGCGGCAACTCGCGTTTACTCAACTGCTGCATATTGGGTTGCGGGAGTAGGCGCAATTCTTTTAGGTCTCTCTCCAAAATTTGGCGCCGTACTTAGCGCAACGCCAGTCGGCGCACTCGGCGGAGTTGCCGTAGCCCTCTTTGGAATGATCGGAATTCTAGGTGCCCGGATTTGGATTAACTCCAAGGTGGATTTCTCAGATTCCAACAACCTCATCATTGCTGGTTCAGCGATGATTATTGGTATCGCAGATATCTCTTGGACAAGGGGTCAGTACACATTTACTGGAATCGTTAATGCGACTCTTGTTGCTGTACTTGGTTACCAAATCCTCAACGCGGTATCAAAAATCCGCAAGTAATAATTAAATAGCAAAGAAGAGAACGCTAGACTCCGCAGGTGATTCCAACTCGATACCCGGAATACCTGATCGCTACGATGGTTATCCTCGTCGCACCGGGGCCTAGCGTTCTCTTTGTTATTGCTAGAGCTATCGCCTGGGGGCGTGCAACAGCTGTTCTGACCGTGCTTGGAAATACTCTTGGCGCTTTCGTGCTCTCTACTTTGGTAGCCCTTGGACTCGGTCCAATACTTCAGAGATATAACCTCGCCTATGTTGCGGTTCAGTGGGGCGGAGGGCTCTACCTCATTTATCTCGGCTTCGATGCAATTCGAAAGCGCGCGGTGCATGCCTCCGATATGACAAGCCAGGGGCCGATTGGTCCGACTCCCCTATCTTCAATTAGAGACGGTTTCTGGGTGGGCGTACTCAACCCAAAGGCAATCGTCTTCTTTGCCGCAGTTCTTCCGCAGTTTGTAGATATCGATAGCGGTAGGGTCACGACGCAATTACTATTTCTCGGACTTACATTCTGCGTTCTCGCCTTTATCTCCGACGGGGCCTATGGAGTCCTCGCCGGAACGGCACGCAAATGGTTAGCCAAGAGCAATGATCGCCTCGAAAGACTTCGAACAATTGGCGGAAATGTGATGATTATCTTGGGAATCGCTGTCCTCTACTCAGCAATTGTCAGTAGCTAGCGAGAGAATTCTCAGATGAAGAAGCCTGTACAGCCTGCCCGAGAATACATCGCGCCTTCCGATCTCACCTTCGGATTCTCAACCTGTAAGCGATGTATCTGGATTAAGTATTGGTATTCATTCGAACTCAAGAAAGATTTTCCGCTGGTAAAAAGCCTCTCCACTTTTCAAGAAGAGTACTTTCGACGTGCTCCTATGCCAGCGTTAGATTCATCGCTACCAGCTGGCACTGTAAAGCAGTGGGGACAATGGGTTAAGTCAAAGAACATTGTTATCAACGGCCTAGAAACCCAATGGAAGTTGCGCGGGATTTACGATCTGCTTGGACATTATGAGGATGGAACGGTCGGAATCATCGATTGCAAGGTGTCGGATTCCGAACGCGACAACGGCGACTTCTATCAGCCACAGCTCGAGGCATATGCCTATACCCTCGAGAATCCACTCTCTGGTAAAGCATTCTCTGTGCAAACGATGGGACTTCTTATCTGGAAGTTAGCTGGCGTTGCACAGACCCGTCCCAATGAATTCGTCTCAAATGAAATGGGTTTTGGTGTCAATCAGATTTATGTACCGGTCGAACGCAATCCCGAACGACTTCAAACACTTTTGACCGAGTTCATCTCTGTGATTGATGGGGATTTTCCAGATTCCGGCCCTGAGTGCCATGCCTGTAATTTCTTTGCTGATCGATTAGCTTTCGAGAATTAATTCTCTTCGCTCTCAGATTTAGCGTCATCGCTTGGCTTTGCGCCCTTAACGGCATACGTATCTACATATTCCTGACCTGACATCTGCTGAATACGCTTCATGATTGCATCTGCACATTCACGTAAGAAGATGGCATTGGTCGAGTCGCCTTCAAAGTACATCGGTTCGCCAAAAGTCATGCCGACGCGCTTGACCTTTGGGATCACTGTGCCCGTTGGTTGAATCTTGTCAGTGTTAAACATGGCAACCGGGATGACAGGTGCGCCAGATTCGATGGCAAGGCGTGCGATTCCGGTACGAGCTTTGTAGAGACGTCCATCAGGAGAGCGAGTGCCCTCTGGATAAATTCCAAGGCAATTGCCATCTGCTAAAACCTGCAAACCGGTAATCAGAGCCGCTTCGCTTCGTCGTCCGCCAGAGCGATCGACCGGAACTTGGCCCAGTGCGATAAAGGTCAACTTCTTTAAAAGTCCCTTCGGACCAGGACTAGTGAAATATTCTGACTTTGCCAGGAAGGTGACTTTTCTTGGCACAACAAGTGGCATAAAGATTGAATCACTGAAGGAGAGGTGGTTTGAAGCAATAATGACCGGACCACTAGAAGGAACATTACGCAGGCCCTTTACCTTTGGGCGAAAGAGCAGCATCAAGAAAGGTGTCAGGAAGGCTCTCAGCGTGCCATAAGGCAGGTTGTTCATAGCGCCTAATCTAATGCAAGGCTAAGCCAAGTGCGAATATTTCTAAAGTATTCCCAAAAGGCGGGTGAGATATCGCAGCCTCATGTGCAAGTATTCAATCATGGCCCCGAGTGAGCGCAGCGAAGATGATGAGATGGATCTCATCAACGCTGAATTTGAGTCGATGGTTTCTGGATTAAATCTAGACCAATCATCACCTCGCACCTACCTTGATGATCTCGATGCAGTTGAGCGAGCTGAAGTTGGCGAGGTTGATAGGAGCTATCAAAGGCCAAGCACAGGAAATAATTCTTTGAATGGGTTCATACAAGCAATCAAACGATGGTGGCATCGCAAAGAGAATAACGAAGGCGATGGAGCAGAGATATGAGTGATTTTCGTTGGGGCATTTTAGGTTCAGGTGGAATTGCTCGTCGCTTTGCCGAAGATTTAGCGCACCTCGATGGACATGTGGTCGCAGCGGTCGGTTCTCGCACTAAGGAATCTGCCGAAGATTTCGCTTCGCACTTTCCTGGGTGCAGCCCCTTTTCGAGTTATGAAGAACTCGTAGCCTCTGATGTTGATGCGATTTATGTCGCGACGCCGCATCCTATGCACCATGCAAATTCTCTTCTTGCTATGAAAGCAGGTAAGCCAGTTCTCTGCGAGAAGGCATTTACTGTCAATGCTTCACAGGCGCGCGAATTAATTGAATACTCACAAACACATCGCATCCCATTGACGGAAGCAATGTGGACCCGGTTCCTGCCACATATCCATGCCATCAAGGAAATCATCCAGAGCGGTGCGCTAGGTGAGATTCATTCCGTTGTTGCAGATCACGGCCAATATATTCCCTATACGCGCGCTGCCCGTCTTTGGGAACCAGAACTCGGTGGCGGCGCACTTCTTGATCTCGGAATTTATCCGCTGACAATCGCGCATATTGTGCTCGGTGCACCAACAAAAATTACTGCGATTGCAACTTTGACCGATAAAAAAGTTGATCTCAATACATCAATGATCCTTAACTATGCCAGCGGAGCACATGCAACACTTTCGTGCACCATGGCGGCACGCGGAAGTGTTTCGGCCATGATTGCTGGAGATAAGGCGCGATTAGAGCTCGATGACTACTTTTATGCCCCAACTTCTTATCGATTGATTACTCGCGAAGGTGAGGTAACTGAGTTTGCAAAGAATTACGAGGGCAATGGTCTTCGTGAAGAGGCCGCTGAATTCGCTCGCGTTGTCCGAAGCGGTGAAATCGAATCTCCATTAATGCCTCATGCGACAACTCTTCTTATGATGGAGCAGATGGATGAGATCCGATCACAAATTGGTGTGCGCTATCCTGGCGAGTAATTACTCGCGCGCTAAATCAGCGGCGCCGACCAACCCGGCTTCATTGCCTAGCGTTGCGGCAATAATCTCTGGATATGGATGCTTGCCCGCAAATGGCATGTAGCGCTCCATTGCAGCGCGCGTCGGAGCCAAGAGAATTTCGCCAGCATCGACGACTCCCCCGCCAATAACCACGCATTCTGGATCGAGAATGACAGAGAGCGAGGCAATACCTGCACCTAGCCATTGAGCAGTTGTATTAAATGCAGCAAGAGCAACCTGATCGCCATCTCGAGCAGCATCGGTTATCGCACGACCAGTGAGGCCCTCAATCGTGCCATCGCCGCGAGAGAGTAAGTTGCGCGCTAAATCAGGACTTGCAGCAATTGCCTCTCGTGCATGACGAAGAAGTGCATTACCTGATGCGTATTGTTCAAAGCATCCACGTGCGCCACAACCACAGAGGTGGCCTTCTGGTAGAACTCGTAAGTGTCCTATCTCAGCTGCAATTCCGAATGCACCACGAAGCAATTGGTTGTTAACAATAATTCCGCCGCCAATTCCAGTGCCAACGGTTACCATCAACATATTTGCTTTGCCTTTACCTGCACCGAAAGTTCGCTCACCCCATGCCGCAGCATTCGCATCATTCTCTAAAACAACAGGAAGTTTGATCATCTCAGTCAATACTGCATCGAGCTGAACGCCATTCCATCCTGCAATATTTGGCGTAGCGAGCATAGTTTTGCGATCCGAAGAGACGAAGCCGGCAGCCGAAAGCCCAACTGCGTTGACTTGATATTGACTTGCAAGTTCTAGTGCAACTTCTGCTATCGCTGCAGTGAGTGCTTCTCCACCTTCACGAGGTGTGTCACGGCGTGAAGTCGTGAGAACTTTTCCATTGATATCGACAACTCCACCAAGAACTTTGGTGCCACCAACATCAATTCCAATTGTGTAAGACATTATTCGAACTGCGCCTGCAATTCTTTCAGCGCCTGGTCAATTGTTGACTTCTCTGTCTTTGCAATCATCATGCGAGGAACAGGCATTGAAAGTTCCACCCCTAGCTCGTAAGTGACTAGGGTCGTATCGCTATCGACCGCCTTGAGGGTGTACTTGCCGTTCATCGCTGTCATCAAATCGGCCTCTTCTAGCGAGAAGGAAATTTCGCCCGGGGCTGAGCTCCAATCGTAAGCAAGGGTTGCTCGGTCCTTCATCACGCCGGCATCGATTGCAACGGTGGCTTGAGTGACGCGTCCCTGGTCATCGCTGGCCTCGACCTCTACCTTCTTGATTGATGAGAGCCATTGTGGGTATTTGGCTATGGCGGTGAGTTTGGCGGCTACCTCGGCTAGCGAGGCTTCGATCTCGACTGATGCGCTGCTTGATTCTGACATGCGCAAAGGCTACCAACACTTCCCTTTTTATCCCTCTCCCCGCTAGCGTTAGCGCCATGAATGAAGTCACTACTCAGCCCCTTGTACCTGCAGCCACTGAGGGAAACCTCACCAACCTCATTGCCGAGCGCGCATGGTTTGAACCCGAGCGCATCACAATGTCACGTCCACTCGGCGATGGCTGGCAACCACTGACCGCGCGCGAAGTCGAGAACGATGTTCGCGCTGCAGCTAAAGGTTTCATCGCTGCCGGAATTCAACCTGGTGATCGAATCGCAATCATGGCACGCACTCGCTATGAGTGGACCATTCTCGACTTTGCATCATGGTTTGCTGGAGCTGTCGTTGTCCCTATCTACGAAACTTCATCTGCAGAGCAAGTGGACTGGATTCTCAACGATTCAGGTTCTGTTGCGCTCATAGTAGAAACACCAGCGCATCGTGAACTCGTCGCAACAGTTTTGCCAGCTCATACCCGTCATATTTGGACGATGACCGAAGATGTATTGCAAGTACTACGTACATCGGGAGCTCATATCAGCGATGCTGAAATCGATAATCGTCGTAACGCTCTCACACCAGAGACGCTCGCAACTTTGATTTACACATCTGGCACGACAGGACGTCCAAAGGGTGTACAACTAACACACGGAAACTTCCTGGCAGAGTGCGGAAACGTTGTAGAAGGTGCGAGCGATCTCTTCCTTAAGCCTGGTGGATCAACGCTCCTCTTCCTTCCAGTTGCTCACGTATTTGGACGTATGGTTCAGATTGGTGCAATTACTGCGGGCCTTCACTTGGCACATTGCAGCGATCCTGCTGGTCGCCTTCCACTGGATCTCGCATCATTTAGACCAACATTCGTTCTCGCTGTCCCACGTATCTTTGAAAAGGTTTACAACGGTGCAGAGGCAAAGGCTGAGGCAGCAGGAAAGGGTAAGATTTTCCGCAAAGCAGCTGATGTTGCTATTGCTTACTCTGAAAACCTTGATGCAAAGAAGTTCAAGCCAGGGCTAGCGCTCAAGCACAAGCTCTTTGATGCACTCGTATATTCAAAGATTCGTAATGGTCTTGGCGGTCGCGTTGAAGCTGCGATCTCTGGCGGAGCGCCACTTGGTGCACGTCTCGGACATTTCTATCGCGGAGCAGGCGTCACAATTTTAGAAGGCTACGGTCTCACTGAGACAACAGCTGGAGCGACGCTCAATCTTTCATCACAGCTTCGTATCGGTTCTGTTGGTCGCCCAATCCCAGGTACCTCAATCAAGATCGCAGAAGATGGTGAAGTTCTCATCGGTGGCGATATCGTGATGCGTGGTTATTGGCAGAATGATGCCGCTAATCAAGAGGTATTTGATGGCAAGTGGTTTAGATCTGGTGACCTAGGTCGTCTTGATGAAGATGGCTTCCTCTACATCACTGGCCGCAAGAAGGAATTGATTGTTACCGCAGGTGGTAAGAACGTCGCACCTGCAGTTCTCGAAGATCGCCTTCGCGCGCACCCGCTCGTGAGCCAATGCATGGTCGTCGGTGACAATCAGCCATTTATCGCAGCCTTAGTAACAATTGATCCAGATATGTTAAAGGGTTGGATCGCTGCAAATAACAAGAGCGGTGCGACAGTGCAGACTCTCGTAAATGATCCAGATCTGATCTCAGTAATCCAAACAGCTGTTGATGAAGCGAACAAGGCGGTATCTAAGGCTGAATCAATTCGTAAATTTGCGATCCTGCCGGAAGATTTCACAATTGCAGGTGGTCAACTGACAGCGAAACTCTCGGTGAAGCGCCATGTGGTCGCAACACAGTACGCAGAGACGATCCAGGATCTCTACCGAAAAGAGTAAAGTGACTTCACTCTCCGCAGCCTCAATCCTGGTGATCGAAAGCCAAGAGATTGAGGCGCGGGGAATTAAATCCGCGCTCCTCTCACGTGGTTGTTCTACTGTTCATTACTGTTTTACCCCTGATGAGGCGCTTTCGTTAATTCCTTCTGCCAAATTTGATCTCATTCTGCTCAATCGACAAATTGGAAGCCATGACGGAATCACTCTTGTGATCGAACTCCGCAAGCTGGCGCCAGCCTCGACAATAGTCATGCTCTCCCCTGAGACTCCTTGGTCACTTGCTGAGGAAGTCCAGACCAGTGGCGCTAACGGACTTTTCAGTAAATCAATCTCACTACCAACGCTTATTGATGCCCTTGAGGATTTAACTCAACATCCCGAACGGTTTATTTTTATTGGAAATCGAGTTATAGGTGAGAAGTTGGATGATCTCACTTTGAGCGAGAGAGAAGTTCTAACGCAACTCTCTGCTGGACTGACCACTCGCGAGATAGCGAAGAATCGTCACAATTCAGAAGCGACAATTAAAAGTCATCTCACTTCTATTTATCGCAAATTAGGTGTTCGTAATCGAGTTGAGGCAATCGCCCATCTTTATCGCTAAATAAAGAGTTGATTAAACTTCTCTGACCAGTGACGCCATTCCCATTCATCAACGATCCATTGCCGACCTCGCTCACCCATTTTCTTTGCCAGCTTGGGATCATCCAATAATCTAATAACGGCGCTAGCAACGGCATCAGGGTCGCGACCATCTACTGCAAATCCTGTCTCGCCCTCTAGAAGCGCGTCAGGCGCTCCACCCGAAAGACCGCCGACGACCGGAAGCCCACAGGAACTTGCTTCTAGATAGACAATTCCTAAGCCCTCGACTTCAAGTCCTGCCATTCGTGACCTACTAGGCATCGCAAATATTTCACCGACTGAGATGAATCGAGGTAGCTCTTGATACTGCACGCGCCCTACAAATGAGACGCTTCCAAGGACACCTAACTGAACTGCCCTCTTATGTATATATGCGAGGTGTGGACCCACACCTACAAAAAGTAGATGCGCATCTGGATAGTTCTTCAATATCTTTGGAAGTGCCTCAACTAAAGTGTCTTGACCTTTCCGATGCACCAATCGTCCAACGCTCACGATTACTCGCTTGCCGTCAAGATCGAGTTCTCTCTTAAGTGCATCACTATCCGCGACAGGTACAAAGTGCGTTGTATCAATTCCTGGCGCTATCCGGACCATCGCAGATACTGCACGCTTGCTCAATGAACTCGAGATTGCGTTCTTGGTGAAGCTCCCAAGGTAGGTGAGGGTGTCCACTCCGGAACCGATTCTGCGAATCATCCAAGTAAATGGCCATAACTTTGCCCACCAAACCTCATGGCCATGTGTAAGAGCAACGATTCGAGTCGCCCCTGCCCTACGTAAACCGTGTGAGAGCAGGGCTAATGGTGCAGCGGCACCAAAGAAGACGCGTGTGATTTCATTCCTGCGCAGAATTTCGCGTGCTTGCTTGCCCACGCGAAGTGAGGGTAGGAGTATTTTGCTCTTATCTCTAATTACTTCAACGCCGTAATCCTCGAGCCATTTACGATCGTATTCTGACGTATCGCCTTGATTAGATGTGTACACAAGAACGCTATTTCGTGGCGCGCGTTCAACTAGTCCTATGACGAAAGTTTCTATACCGCCGGCGCGAGGTCCAAAGTCATTTGTAATGCAGAGAGTTCTTTCATTACCCAACATTAGAAACGACGTACCGCAACCAATCTCTTTGAGCCGAGTGAGCTTGCGCTTGCAATCTTTACTCTCGAGCCGGAACGAGGTGCATGCACCATCTGTCCTCCGCCAATATAGATACCCACATGAGAGACGGGGCGACCAAAGAAGACAAGGTCACCAGGCTTCTTCTGATTAAATGGGACAGACTTTCCCATGCGAGATTGCGCCGCAGAAGAGTGCGGAAGATTTACTCCTGCTGTCTGATAAGCGCGCATGGTCAGGCCAGAACAATCCCAATAGGTCATTCCGTCGGCGCCGAATACATAACGATCGCCAATCTGCTTAAATGCAAACTTCATGGCAAGTCCGGCGCGACCAGAGACCACATTGAGGCTCTTCGCCTTCTTAATGGAGTTCGCCTGATCGGCATCTTCTTTCTCCTGCGCCAAGCGTGCAAGGCGTTCGCGATCTTCCTTCTTCAGTTTTGCAAGAATTCCTTCAGCCTTTTTCAATTTCTGCTGCGCGACCGCGCTTTGGGTGGCGAGTTTCTTTTGAAGCACCTTCACCTGAGCCAATCGATCTTCTACCGTGAGGGAAGTCGCATTGAGCTTCTGCGTCGCAGATTGATACTTCTTTAACTGAATTGACTTGCGGCGAGTGATTGACTCGAGAGAGCCGGCAGAAGATAGGTAGAGCCCTGGATCGCTGGAGAACAAGAGCTCAAGACTCTGGCTTAGCGAGCCGGATTTATATTGATTAACCGCAATCACTCCAAGAGTCCGTGAGATCGAGTCGACATTCTTTCCCTGAATAGCTGCTTGTGCCTGAATTCCAGAGAGGCTCCGCTGCAAGGCGGCGAGCTTTACCTTCGCTTCTTGCGCGCCTTCAGCGGCGGCAGTGGCTTGATCCTCAAGGTCATTTACTTGGGCTTGGATTTGAGCGAGTGATGGAGCAGCCGCTGAGGGTCCGGCGAGCGAGATCGCCAAGGCAGACGAGAGCCCGAAGAGGGCCCATTGAGACTTAGCGCCGAATTTCATTGTGAAAGGCTAACCAAGGTCAACTACCAATCTCAACTTATACCCACGCTTAAATGTATGAATTTACTGTGAAAATACTCAAAAAGCTCAGATATGGTTGATAAATGGCGCTCATCGCAACCTTGGTCGTAGGGGCAAATGGCGCAACTACATTGGGCGGAATTTCCTCACGATTGTCAACACCGCCAGATCGAGCCCGATTTCTCGCCCTCCATAGGTCTGCCGCAGCAATAATCACCGGCAAACAGAGTGCTCTTTCCGAAGATTACTCGATGACTAAAGTTCCTCTCTTTATCTTCACCCGAAGCGACCTTGAACTTCCCCTTACTCACCCTGAGATGCAAAGAGTGAAAATTGAAGGAAATCTTGCAGAGGTATCTCGCGATATTCAAAATCAATTTTCAGGGGATGTCATTGTAGAAGCCGGGCCAAAATTACTGATAGCCATGATTAGCGTTGGAGTAATCGAAGAATTACAACTATCCATCTCCCCCGTTAATGGCGATGGTAATTTCATCGATACCGTGAATTTATTGAGTAACTTCACAATCGAGAGTGACGAGGTTTTAGAAGGCACTCGACTACTGCAATGCAGATATAACGGCAACGCCGCCAACAGCTAAGGCAATTCCTAGATACTGAGCCTTATGCAGGCGTTCGTGTAGAAATATAAATGCAAGAATTGCTGTTGCGATCGGGTAGAGCGATCCAAGCACCATGGCGATTGAGACTAAACCCTTTGTGGTGGCGACTCCCAAAAGCAGGTTTGCTGAAAAGTCAGCGATTCCGATTCCAGCAAGTAATGGGATATCGCGCTTACTTGCGCCACCGAATCCTCTAATCTTTATAAAGAATGCAAGGCTGACAAAGAAAGTTGTCGCTCGCATTGTTGTCATCGTCATTAATGAACTCTCTTGTGAACCTATTGCCATAAAAGTCAGGCCGGAACCAAATCCGAGAGCTGCACCAAGTGCCAACAACACTGGTCTAATTGGTAACCCTTGTGTAACTTCAGGACCACTAGCAAGGAAGACGCCAATGATCGCTGCAATCATTCCCATCAGAGCAGGATTAGAAAGTTGATCACCCTGAATTACAAGAGCAAAGAAGAGCGGGATGAGAACGCTCAGCGAACTAATTGGAGCAACCACACCCATTCGACCTGTAGATAATCCGGCGTAGAGACAGAGGAGGCCTGCATATCCACATAAACCAGCGAGTGCACCATTAATGAAATATCCATCGGATGCAAGTGATGGCGCAACCCATCCCTGTGAAATCAAAACCAGGGTTATTCCGAAGAAAAGTCCAAATGCTTGATTAACTCCGAGCACGACCATAGCGGGCAATCTCTTACTCATATTGCCCGCGTGATAATCGGCGCTACCCCAGAGCAGGCTTGAAAGGAGTGCAAGGAGTGTGGCCATTTGGCAACATTACTCGATAGAGCGCGACCTCCCATGAAATCACCCCTACCAACTTTAGAATCGACTAGTGAATTCAGCGAAACCCTTCTCATTTGATTCGATGATCTCGATTATTCGTGAATTTACTCCGCGCCCCGAAATCGATCTTGAAGAAGTTCCAGCGCCCCAAAAATTAGCGCAATACTCTTTTGCATTCACTGCAGATGTCAGCAATGGCCTTATCGGAGATCAAGAAGATGAGGTTGCCTCCGGTCGCTTTGTCATCTTGCACGAACCTGGTGGACAAGATACTTGGGAAGGCGAATATCGCTGCGTTACCTTCATGAGAGCTACTGTTGATTCAGATATGCAAGCCGACCCACTGTTACCCGAGGTTGGTTGGAATTGGTTGCTCGATAGTTTGCAGGAAGCAGATGCTCTCTACAGTGCGCCTTCTGGAACTGTTACTCGTGTATCGAGCGCGTCATTTGGAAAGTTATCGGCAAGACATGATGAATCCGAGGTAGAGATCCGAGCATCTTGGTCTCCCATACTCACTGCTCCAGAAGAGCTGATTGCGCATGTGCAGGCTTGGTGCAATTTCATCAGCGAGGTATCTGGCCTGCCTCCTATTGCAGATGGAGTTTCATCAATCAACTCTGCACGACGTCGTGGCTGAACTTCTCACTGCGCCTTACCAAGGCCTGCCGGAATTAATCACAACACCTGAACAATTTGAGGAAATGCTAGTCGCCCTTGCAAAAGGCAGCGGACCATTTGCTGTTGATGCCGAACGTGCTTCCGGTTATCGCTATAGCGCGCGTGCATATTTAATTCAGATCAAACGCACCGACGGGGGCTTGCACCTTATTGATCCGATTCCCTTTGGTGTTGATAGTCCATATTTTGAACGTCTCAATCAACTTCTCCACGGTCAAGAAGTAATCTTGCATGCTAGTACGCAGGATTTACCCTGTCTGCGCGAAGTTGGAATAAACCCAACCAATCTCTTTGATACTGAATTAGCGGGCAGGCTAATTGGTTTACCTCGCGTCGGTTTGGGTGCACTCGTCGAGTCACTGCTCGATATCGCTTTAGCAAAAGAGCACTCCGCACAGGATTGGTCGATTAGACCGCTTCCAGAGGATTGGCTCAACTACGCTGCCCTTGATGTTGAACTCTTAATTGAACTCCGCGATGAGATTGAAAAATTATTGATTGAGAAGAAGAAGCTGAAATGGGCGCAACAAGATTTTGCCTCAATTCTTGCTGCTCCGCCATCTACAAAACGAGTAGACCCGTGGCGTCGAACGTCTGGCGTTCATAAACTCAAGAAGCGATCTCAGTTGGCAGTGGTGAAATCACTCTGGGAGGCGCGCGATGATCTGGCGCAGCATCTAGATATCTCCCCTGGGCGCGTTCTATCTGACTTGGCAATTTCGACCATCGCACTTGCCAGCGGAACTCTGCCAATGACATCAAAGCGGGAGCTTGAAAAGGTATTGCGCCCGATTGGCTTGCGCGCCAGATGGTTTGAGAACACTCCCCGCTGGCTCAAAGCAGTTGATTCCGCTCTCGCGCTCTCCGAAGATGAGATGCCACCGCTGAAGAGCAAGAGCGATGCGTTGCCGCCGATAAAGATCTGGCGTGAGCGCTTCCCAGAGAAATTTATCCCTCTCTCCCATGCTCGCTTTAACTTCGCCCTCAAGGCGGAGGAGCTCGAACTTCCGGTGGAGAACCTCCTCACGCCAGAGCACTTGCGACAGATTTGCTGGCGATTGCCTGATCCAACTGAGGTTGAGGGCCTCTTAATCTCGATGGGTGCCCGTCCGTGGCAGGTGGAGATTGCGACCCCAATCCTCGTCGCAGCCCTTGGCGAGAGCGAAGCGTTGGAAATTCCTGAGCCAGAAGAGGCGGCAGTTGAGGTTTCGGGCGAGGCAGCCGCCGAATAAATACTTTCGCTACCTCATAGCCAATTCGGCTACCGGCGGGTAACCTAAAAGCCTGACCACCAGCTTGAGGAGCCTTTTGATGTCACGCACCGTTGTACTCGTCGATGCAGTCCGCACCCCTTTCGGT
>JBFYOW010000001.1:0-51477 GCA_041303595.1 Actinomycetes bacterium | reverse complement strand
TTCAATAGCGCTTGCTTCTCATCGGCATTAGCACCACCGGATTCAGCAAATGCTTGAATCTCTTTACCGAGTCCACCAAGTGCCTTACCACCATCCTTTACAACCTTACGGAAGAAGAAGTCGAGACCCTGGATTGCAGTTGTGCCTTCATACAAAGTATCAATCTTTGCATCGCGCACATATTGTTCTAGCGGCCAGTCCTGAGTAAATCCTGAACCACCAAATGTTTGCAAGCTCTCTGTTCCAAGAAGTGTCCATGCACGCTCTGAACCAAAGCCCTTAACAACAGGAAGTAACAAGTCGTTGAGAGCTTCCATCTTCTTCAACTTCTCTTCATCTCCAGCTGCGCGTGCGAGTTCAACCTCATCTTGAATGGTTGCGGTGTAGAGAACAAGGGCTCTCATGCCTTCTGCATAGGACTTTTGGACCATTAGCGAACGACGTACATCTGGGTGGTGAATGATTGTGACGCGAGGTGAAGCCTTGTCATTCATTACCTTCATATCGCCGCCCTGCACACGTGACTTTGCATATGCAAGTGCTTGTAGGTAGCCAGCAGAGAGAGTTGAGATCGCTTTTGTTCCAACCATCATGCGCGCAAATTCGATAACTTTAAACATCTGCGCGATACCTTCATGAACATCACCAAGAAGATAACCAACAGCTGGCTCCTTCTCACCAAGGTTCATTTCGCACGTTGCAGAGACATTAAGACCCATCTTGTGTTCAACATTGGTGACATAAACACCGTTGCGCTTTCCAAGGTCACCTGTCTCAAGATCAAACATAAACTTTGGAATAAGGAATAGTGAGAGACCCTTTGTTCCTGGTCCGCCACCTTCGCGACGTGCAAGGGTGAAGTGCATGATGTTCTCGTAGATATCAGCATCACCTGATGTGATAAATCGCTTTGTACCAGTGATGTGCCATGTGCCATCAGGTTGTTGAACAGCCTTTGAGCGACCTGCACCAACATCTGAACCTGCATCAGGTTCGGTTAGTTGCATGGTTGCGCCCCAGTGACGGTTGACCATATGGCCAGCCATCTTCTTCTGGTCTTCTGTTCCAAGAACATATGCAACTTGAGCGAATGCATAACCTGATGCATAGATGTGAATCGCTGGATTTGATCCGAGAACCATTTCAGCGATCGCCCAACGAAGTGATGGAGGAATCTTTGTGCCGCCAAGATCAACCGGCGCATCGAGTGACCACCAACCCTGATCAATGAAAGCTTTGTAAGACTTCTTAAAACTTTCTGGAAGCTTTACATCACCTGTTGCTTTATCAAAGACTGTGCCGATGCGATCTCCGTCAACGAAAGATGCAGCGAGATCATTTTCAGTAATGCGCTTAATCTCTTCCAACATTCCCATCGCTGTATCGCGATCGAGATCTGAGTAGTGAGTGCTACCCAAGACTTTGTCGCGACCCAGGAGGTCAAAGAGGCAGAATTCGATATCGCGCAGGTTTGCTGTGTAATGGCTCATGGCGTAATAGTTCTACCCGCCAGTAACTTATGCAAGTGGTGGCGGAGAGTAATTTTCCGCGGCGGCAGATATATGGTGTCGCCGTGCTACTTAGTGACCGCGATATCCGTGCCCAAATCGAATCTAAGCGTGTAGGCGTCGAGCCTTTCGCCGATGCGATGATCCAGCCATCCTCTGTCGACGTTCGCCTCGACAAGTTCTTCCGTGTCTTTGAAAACCATAAGTATGAGGTCATCGACCCATCCCTCGAGCAGCCTGAGCTGACTCGCGAAATTATCGCCGAAGATGGCGAAGCCTTTATCTTGCACCCAGGTGAGTTCGTGCTCGCATCCACCTACGAGGTCATCACCCTTCCAGATGACATCGCAGGTCGCCTCGAAGGAAAGTCATCGCTCGGTCGCCTTGGGTTACTTACCCACTCGACCGCTGGCTTTATCGATCCAGGTTTTTCCGGCCACATCACACTTGAACTTTCAAATGTGGCAAACCTGCCAGTGAAGTTATACCCAGGTATGAAAATCGGTCAGCTCTGTCTGATTAAACTCTCATCACCTGCAGAGCACCCATACGGTTCGGCGCAATATCTCAACCGTTACCAAGGACAACGCGGGCCGACAGCAAGCCGTTCCTTTATGAACTTCCATCGCAGTATCATTAAATAATACATTCTGATTAGCAGAGCGCTTCAGAATCTATAAATTCTGGGGGAATAACACCCGGAGAAAACGGGTTAAATAGTCATGGAAATTATTATCGTTCTAGGCGTTATCGCCCTTCTCGTACTCTTTGTTGTAGCTCAATACAACCGCCTTGTTCGCCTCAACATCACAGTTGATGAAGCTTGGGCGCAGATTGAAGTTCAACTCAAGCGCCGCGCAGATTTAATCCCCAACTTAGTTGAGACCGTTAAGGGATATGCAGCGCACGAACAATCCACTTTCGACGCTGTTGTAACAGCGCGCGCAAAGTCAACATCTGCGTCAACTGTCGGTGAAGTTGCAGCTGCAGATGGCGCACTGACAAATGCGCTACGTGGATTGCTTGCAGTAGCCGAGGCTTACCCAGATCTCAAAGCATCTGCAAACTTTCTCTCACTCCAAGAAGAGCTATCAACAACTGAGAACAAGGTTTCATTTGCTCGCCAGTTCTATAACGACAATGTGCGCGCACTTAACCAAGCAGTTGCAACAATCCCAACTAGCTTCTTCACTGGACTTGCAAAGGTAGATGCACGTGCCTTCTACGAGGTTGAAAACCCAAGCGACCGCGAAGTTCCTAACGTTAAGTTTTAATTAAGGATCTTATTAATGGCGCCCAGCTCTAACTTTCGAGAACTCGAATCTGCAAATAAGGGAAAGACATACTTCCTCTTAGCCTCAATGGGTCTACTGACATGGCTTATCGCCTATGCAGCACTGACCTACTTTGGCGCGGGAACAACTTCATTTATTGTTCCGCTGGCAGTTGGAATCTCACTTGTTGGAGTCTGGGGCTCTTATTACGGCTCAGATAAGTTAGTTCTCACAATGACCGGCGCAAAAGTCATTACACGTGAAGATGCACCAGAGCTCTTTAATGTGATTGAAGAAGTTGTTATTGCATCAGGTCTTCCCATGCCCAAGGTAGCGATTGTTGAAGATACTGCGCCAAATGCTTTTGCAACCGGTCGCGACCCAGATCATGCACTAATCGCATTTACTACCCGAATTCTTGAGGTGATGGATCGCGATGAGCTACAAGGTGTCATCGCACACGAGATGGCACACGTTGCTAATCGCGACACTTTAGTTTCAGCGGTAGCTGCAACAACTGCTGGAGCGATTGCAATGCTCTCTGACTTTATGATGCGAATGATGTGGTTCGGTGGCGGACGTGACCGCCGTGATAGCAACGCCAATCCAATTCTCTTGGTGGTCTCACTTGTTGTCATGATCCTTGCACCAATTGCTGCGATGCTTCTTAAATCTGCCATCTCGCGTAAACGTGAATCCCTCGCTGATGCAACTGCAGTTTCGTTTACCCGCAACCCAGCAGGTCTTCGTAAGGCGCTTGAGGTTCTAGCCTCAGATACAACCGTGGTTCAACAGAAATCGAACGCTGTTGCACATATTTGGATTGAGTCCCCGCTTGATGGCAAGGCGGTATCGAAGTTATTTAGTACCCACCCACCAATTGAGGAGCGCATTGCAACTCTTCGGGCTATGGAGTCACTCGGCCCTTCAAATTAAGGGCTTAACTAAGTAATTAGTTTGCTTGTGGAAAGAACAAGGTAAAAGTTGCGCCTTCGCCTGGCTTTGATTTCACTGTGACAGAACCGTTGTGGCCCTTCATCACTGCATCCACGATAGATAGGCCTAATCCACTTCCTTCACCATCAACTCGAACGCGTGAAGTATCGGCGCGATAGAAACGTTCAAAGATTTTCTTCTGATTCTCAAGTGAAATACCTGGTCCATCATCGCTCACAGAAATGCGAACTCCATCTGCATCTTGAACGACTGCAACCTTTATTGAGGTGCCAGCAGGGGTGTGCGCACGTGCATTAGCCAAGAGATTTGCAATTACCTGATGAATTCTTGGTTCATCACCGAGAGTGAAGATCTCATCAGTTGGGGCTTCAAAGGTCAGAGGATGATTTGGTCCAGCAGCACGGGCTGATGCAACAGCAGATTCAATTACCTCAATCAGATTAACTGGCTTTGAGGCCATTTCGCGTGATTGATCAAGGCGTGCCAAGAGAAGTAAATCTTCTACGAGTGAACCCATCCGCTTTGATTCGCCTTCAATTCTTCCAATCAGTTCTCGAGTTGCATCCTCGCCAGTGACTGCACCTTGGCGATAGAGCTCTGAGAAACCGCGAATAGCGGTGAGTGGTGTACGGAGTTCATGCGATGCATCTGCGACAAAGCGTCGCAA
Organism: Actinomycetes bacterium; assembly: GCA_041303595.1. Classification (GTDB taxonomy): domain Bacteria; phylum Actinomycetota; class Actinomycetes; order Nanopelagicales; family Nanopelagicaceae; genus Planktophila. The sequence goes on along the minus strand of JBFYOW010000001.1, from coordinate 47,071 downwards.
CTTATTCTCTGATTCAGTACGAGCCGCAAATGAACTCTCAATGCGAGCCAACATTGAGTTAAGCGAGCCCACAAGGCGACCTACCTCAGTGCGAGGATTTGCATCAGGCATACGTGCTGATAAATCCCCTGCCGCAATCTGTTCTGCCGTCGCCTCGACATCTTCAAGTGGTCGCATACCAATCTTGATAACTATCCGGGATGCAATTGCAATAAGGGTAAGTAGTAAGAAGCCGATGAGAAAGAAGAAGAATCCAAGTTGACCGACCGTGCGCTCTAACTCTCGTAGTGATTGGGCAGCGACGATGGAGCCACTCTTATTTGGAAGAGCAACTGCAAGCGCACGAAATTTCTCTTCTTCACCGTTGACCGTAAACGGCTTCCCTGCTTTTGTCGCAACTTCCGCTAAATCAAAACCAATCAAATAATCAGCGATCTGCGCTGTGTTGAGGTCTCCACCAAGCTTTCCAGTGACGCTGCCACTCGCATCTAAAACTGTAAGTGAGGTGGCGGTAGGGATTCTAGAAAATGGATTTCGAGGCCCTTCGAGGCCCTGTTGCCGTCTAAAACCTTCTCCGCGATGTTCACGTAACTCTTCCTCTTCTTCTCGAACAATTCCTGCTACAGCAATAATTGGAAGAGAAGTTTTTGAAAGTGAGATCAGCTGGCTATCAATCTGCCCAACGAGATAGTTTTCAAGCGCTTGCTTGGCAACCAAGCTGGTGAGAATAAAGCCAAAGGCGGTGAGGAGAAGAATTCCTAATGTGAGACGACTCCGTAGCGACCACGTGCGAAGAGAGTTCATGCGAGCCTACTTTGCCGGAACTACACGAAGCCGATAACCAACACCACGGACTGTGTGAATGAGCGCAGGTTCGTAGATATCAATTTTCTTTCGCAGATAAGAAATGTACGTTTCGACAATTGCGCCATCGCCACCGAAATCGTAATCCCACACGTGATCGAGAATCTGTGACTTCGATACAACGCGATCGGCGTTGATCATCAAATACTTAAGAAGAGTAAATTCGGTACGAGAGAGATCGATTAGTACGCCACCACGATGGACTTCATGGGTGGCGTCATCAAGAATCAAATCAGCATAAGACAATTTTTCATCATTGATTTCTTGCTCAACTATTCCGATTCGACGAAGTAGTGCGTGAACGCGTGCAACGAGTTCCTCGAGACTAAATGGCTTAGTCATGTAGTCATCGCCGCCGAGCATTAAACCCTCGACCTTATCCTTCATCTCATCTTTGGCAGTCAGAAATAAAATGCCAACCTGGTTTCCAGAGTTACGAATGTGACGACAAACTTCAAAGCCATCCATCTCTGGCATCATCACATCAAGGACGATTGCGTGTGGATTAAATTCTTCAACAATAGTTAGCGCTTGTGCGCCATTAGCAGCTGTGCGGATATCGAAACCAACAAATTTAAGGCTGGTCGCGATGAGATCACTGATTGAAGGCTCATCATCGACAACGAGGATTCGGTATTGAGCTGCATCTTTGGCCATGGCTCCATCATGCCGCCTCATGCTGAGTCTTTGCTGAGAAGGGGAGAGTGGTAATCGAATTACAACGTTGTAATTTATCCACACTGTGGATTACGACTGTGGAGGGGAAAATGTGCTGACCCCACAGGGAACCTTAGGAGGCAGGCTAAAACTTCCCGATTTCTACCACCCAAGGCTTTTGGCGGTATTTACAGATTCGATTTACCACTAGGATAATTCCCTACCCCGAGAAATTCGGGCTTCTAAGGGCCACCAGAGCCATTTTCAAAATCTGGTGCCTTTTGAGAGAACGGCCAATGGAGGCTACTGAGAAGATGATGAGCGATAAGAAGCAAGGCTACGACGCCTCTTCCATCACCGTCCTCGAAGGCCTTGAGGCGGTCCGTAAGCGCCCAGGTATGTATATCGGATCTACCGGCGAACGCGGTCTCCACCACCTCGTCTATGAAATCGTCGATAACGCAGTCGATGAGGCGCTCGCTGGATATTGCACCGAGATTCAAGTGACTTTGATGGCTGATGGTTCACTTCAAGTAATCGATAACGGTCGCGGTATCCCTGTTGATATTCATCCGGTCGAGAAGAAACCAGCTCTTGAGGTTGTTCTTACTGTCTTACATGCTGGTGGAAAGTTCGGCGATGGCGGTTACTCAGTCTCAGGCGGATTGCACGGCGTTGGATCTTCAGTTGTAAACGCGCTCTCTACAGATCTGCATGCAAAAGTTAAGCGTGATGGATTTATCTGGACGCAGGAGTACAAGCTCGGTGTTCCAACTGCACCTGTGAAAAAAGGTGAAGCAACAACAGAGACAGGAACAACCATTCAGTTCTGGCCATCTGCAGATATTTTCGAGACAGTTGATTTCTCATTTGAAGTTCTCTCTACTCGTTTCCGCGAAATGGCATTCCTCAATAAGGGACTCATCTTGTCTCTTACAGATATGCGAGATGGCCACGTTGATGAAAAGGGCGAGCAGCTCACCGTTCGCTACCAATATGCCGGCGGAATCACCGACTTTGTAAAGCACCTCAATTCAACACGTGGCGAACTCCATAAATCAGTGATTGCTATCGAGTCAGAGGATAAGAAAGCCCGTCTCTCACTTGAAGTCTCAATGCAATGGAACCAAGGTTTCTCTGAATCGGTCTACACCTTTGCAAATACAATCCACACTCACGAAGGCGGAACCCATGAAGAAGGTTTCCGTACTGCGCTGACATCGGTGGTTAACAAATTTGCAGAAGAACAAGGTTTGATCAAGAAGAAAGAAGATCGCCTTACCGGTGACGATGTTCGCGAAGGACTTACTGCAATCGTCTCTATCAAACTCGGCGAACCACAGTTTGAAGGACAGACCAAGACAAAACTTGGCAACACCGAGGCAAAGTCATTTACACAGAAGATTGTTAACGAACAACTAACTGCCTGGTTCGAACAGAACCCACAAGAAGGTAAAGACATTATTCGTAAATCAATTGATGCTGCATCTGCCCGTGTAGCAGCGCGAAAAGCACGTGATTTAGCCCGTAATCGCAAAGGCTTACTAGAAGGTCGCGGCATGCCAGGAAAGCTCGCTGATTGTCAGTGGACAGATCCTGCAAAGTGCGAGTTATATATCGTTGAGGGAGATTCAGCGGGCGGTTCTACAAAGGGTGGTCGTGATTCTCGTAATCAGGCTGTTCTTCCTATCCGTGGAAAGATTCTTAACGTTGAGAAAGCTCGTATCGATCGCGTTCTTCAAAATAATGAAGTCCAAGCGTTGATTACCGCACTTGGTACCGGCGTACATGATGACTTTGATATCGAGAAGCTTCGCTATCACAAGATTATCTTGATGGCCGATGCTGACGTTGATGGCCAGCACATCCGCACACTTCTACTTACGCTCCTCTTCCGCTTTATGCGCCCGTTGATTGAAAATGGCTTTGTCTACTTTGCTCAGCCACCGCTATACAAATTGAAGTGGTCTGGCAAAGAAGCAGTTGAATATGCATTTAGCGATCGTGAACGCGATGCAATGATTAAAGATGGAACTGATTCTGGAAAGCGCCTTCCTAAGGAAGATGGAATCCAGCGCTTTAAAGGTCTAGGCGAGATGCCCGCTAAAGAGCTGTGGGATACAACAATGGATCCTGACCACCGCGTACTTATTCGAGTCACACTCGATGATGCGGCAGCGGCAGATGATTTATTCTCAGTTTTGATGGGTGAAGATGTAGAGAAGCGTCGCGCATTTATTCAGCGCAATGCTAAGGATGTTAGGTTCTTGGATATCTAATGAGCGATGAGAAAATAACCGCACCAGACTCAAACGGAGCTACATATGACCGTATTGAGACTGTGGATCTACAAGTTGAGATGGCGCGCAGCTATCTTGACTATGCAATGTCAGTCATTGTTGGTCGCGCGCTTCCAGATATTCGTGACGGGCTAAAGCCGGTTCACCGTCGCGTCTTGTATGCGATGTTCGATGCTGGTTATCGTCCAGATAAGGGTTACTACAAGTCTTCTCGTATCGTCGGTGATGTAATGGGTAATTACCACCCACATGGTGACACTGCGATCTATGACTCTGTTGTTCGTTTGGCACAGCCTTGGTCTCTTCGCTATCCATTGGTAGATGGAAACGGTAACTTCGGCTCTCCCGGCAATGATCCAGCTGCTGCGATGCGTTACACCGAAGCGCGTTTGGCTCTACTTGCGATGGAGATGATGCGCGATATCGATGAAGATACCGTTGATTTCTCGCCTAACTATGATGGCCGTTCACAAGAGCCAGATGTATTGCCTTCACGTTTTCCAAACCTGCTCGTTAATGGCTCTGCTGGTATCGCAGTTGGTATGGCGACAAATATTCCGCCACATAACTTGCGTGAAATTGGTGAAGCTGTCATATACACGCTCGAACACCCAGATCAGCCAGTTGAAGAGTTACTTGCACACTTGCTGACTGTTGTTAAGGGACCAGATTTCCCAACCAAGGCGCTCATCGTTGGCCGCGGTGGAATCGAAGATGCTTACCGCACTGGTCGTGGATCGATCACGATGCGCGCAGTTGTCAATGTAGAAGAGATCAATAAGCGCACCTGCCTTGTTGTTACCGAGCTTCCATATCAAGTCAACCCAGATAATTTGGCGCTCAAGATTGCTGAACTCGTTAAGGATGGCAAGATCAAGGGCATCGCAGATGTTCGAGATGAAGGTAACGAACGTCTCGGTCAACGTCTCGTGATTGTCTTGCAGCAAGCGGCGATTCCAAAGGTTGTTCTCAATAATCTTTACAAGCAGACACAATTGCAGGACACCTTCGGCGCAAATATGTTGGCGCTCGTTGATGGAGTTCCGCGCACATTGCGTCTTGATGAGTTCATTAAGTACTACATCGAGCATCAGATTGAAGTTATTGTCCGCCGCACCAAGTTCCGCTTGGTTGAGAAAGAGAAGCGCGCACATATCCTCAAGGGATACCTGAAAGCACTCGATGCACTAGATGCAGTTATCGCTTTGATTCGCGCGTCAAAGACCCCGGAAGAAGCGCGTACTGGGCTTATGAAATTGCTCGATGTTGATGAAGTTCAAGCAAATGCCATCTTGGATATGCAACTTCGTCGTATCGCTGCTTTGGAGCGCCAGAAGATCAATGATGAGTATGAAGGTTTGATGGCAGATATCATCGAACTCAATGCAATCTTGGCTTCGGAAGCAAAGCAGCGTGAAATTGTTAAGACAGAGCTTTCAGAATTAGTGGCAAAGTATGGCGACGAACGTCGCACCCAACTTGTTGCATCTGAAGGCGACTTCTCGGCCGAAGATCTCATTCCGGATTCAGATGTTGTTGTCACTATTACACGTGGCGGATATTCAAAGCGCACTGCAGCTGACCTCTACAAATCACAGCGTCGTGGTGGCCGTGGCGTAAAGGGCGCATCACTGAAGCAAGACGATGTAGTCGATCACTTCTTCGTCGCATCAACTCACGATTGGCTGTTGTTCTTCACCAACCAAGGTCGTGTCTACCGCGCAAAGGTTCACGAGCTACCAGATGCAGGTCGCGATGCGCGCGGACAACATGTGGCAAACCTCTTGGCATTTAAACCTGAAGAGACAATTGCACAAGTTCTCTCTCTTAAGGATTACAACGCAGCACCATTCTTAATTCTTGCCACTAAGGCTGGACTCATTAAGAAGACTCCGTTGACTGAGTACGACTCACCTCGCACCGGTGGTTTGATTGCAATCAACCTCAAGCCAGGCGATGAAGTTGTATCGGCATCTCTGGCAGCAAATGGCGATGAGATTTTGTTGGTATCGCGCAAGGCGATGTCAGTTCGATTTGTCTGCGATGACGAGTCACTTCGTTCAATGGGACGATCAACTTCTGGTGTAATCGGAATGAAGTTCCGTGCCGGTGATGAACTTCTAACAATGTCGCGCGTTGATGGTGAAAATTCATTTGTCTTTACCGCAACCGATGGTGGCTACGGCAAGAAGACTCCAATCGAGGAGTATCGCCTCCAGGGCCGTGGTGGAATTGGTATCAAGGCGGCAAAGATTGATGAGGACTCTCGTGGAACTCTCGTCTCTGCCCTCGTTCTCGTCGATACAGATGAGATTCTCGCAATAACCAGCGCTGGAACTGTGATGCGCACTGAAGCTTCTGAGATCCGCCAAACCGGTCGTGACTCAATGGGCGTCCGCCTCGTCAATCTTGATGAAGGTGCCACCCTTTTGACTGTCACTCGCAGCCGGGAAGATGAGATTTCCGAGGAAAAGTAGTACTGTCTGCGCCTGTAGCGATAGACCGAAGGCGTTTTGGCTACTTGAGTAAAATCAAGTAATCTACGCATTCTGCAAATGAACGAAAGTTTATCTGCGGGCCTATAGCTCAGCCCGGTTAGAGCGCTTCCCTGATAAGGAAGAGGTCGATGGTTCAAGTCCATCTAGGCCCACCCCGCACTAACAACGGGGACCTAGCTCAATTGGTAGAGCACCGCCTTTGCAAGGCGGGGGTTAGGGGTTCGATTCCCCTGGTCTCCACTCAAGAAGCCCACCGTATGGTGGGTTTTTTGCTACCGCGACTGATTGGATATTGATATGACAACAGCAACTTTGCATACAACTCTCGGTGACATCGTTATCGAGCTCTTCCCTGACCACGCACCAAAGACCGTTGCAAACTTTGTAGAACTCGCAACTGGTGCAAAAGAGTGGACCGATCCACGTACAGGTAAGAAGACAACAGAGAAGCTCTACGACGGAACAGTTTTTCACCGCGTCATCAGTGGCTTCATGATTCAAGGTGGAGACCCACTTGGTCAGGGCTTTGGTGGTCCGGGCTATGCATTTGCTGATGAGTTCCACGGCGAGCTTCAATTCGATCGCCCATACATTCTTGCCATGGCCAACTCAGGACCTAACTCAAACGGTTCGCAGTTCTTTATCACCTCAGCGCCAACAACATGGCTTAACCGTAAGCACACAATCTTCGGTGAAGTTAAGGATGCTGCTTCACAGGCAGTTGTCGACAAGATTGAGTCAACACCAACTGGCGCACAAGATAAGCCTGTAACACCTGTTGTCATCAACAGCGTCACAATCGCATAATCTCAGTAATTTCATGAAGAAGCCGCGCAGCACCGTAATCGCATTGATTACGGTGATCTGCGCCTTCTATTTGTGGGAGCTTATTGATTCATCAATCATTCAAACTCTTGCGCTGCCTTACTTTGATTACCTTGTTGCTTCAAACGAGTGGTACCGACTATTTACCGTCGCGCTCTTGCACGATACCTCCAGCACGTTGCCATTCCATCTAGCTTTCAACATGATGCTGCTCCACCAGTTGGGCACACCACTTGAATATGTCTTTGGTCGCAACCGTTTTCTTCTTATCTTCTTGGTCTCACTTCTTGGTGGATCACTTCTCTCTTCCTACTTCTTATCACCATACGGTTACTCAATTGGCGCCTCTGGTGCCGTCTTTGGCCTCTTTGGTGCATTTATCGCAGCCGAAAAGTACGTAGGCGTTGAGGCAAAGAGCATCTATGTAATCGTTGCGATCAACTTTGCTCTTGGTTTTACCATCGGCGGGGTCGACTGGCGCGCCCACCTAGGTGGACTTATCGCCGGTTATTTGGTGACGAAGACGCTGCTAAGTTCTAAAAAGTTGCGCTAAGAGCGATCAATGTTTTTTAGGAGAACTTGAGCAACGTCGAGGACTTCTACATCTGATTGACGTGCTGTCATTCCATCGCCGACCATGATGCGGCAGAACGGACATGCGACAGCAACTTCAGGTGCTCCAGTAGCAATCGCTTCATCTACCCGGTTGAGGTTGATGCGAGAACCAAGGTTCTCTTCCATCCACATACGTCCACCTCCGCCACCGCAGCAGAATGAACGCTCTTTATTGCGAGGCATCTCTTCAACATCGCATCCGGAAGCTTCCAGTAGTTCGCGTGGTGGTGCATAGATTTGATTATGGCGACCCAAGTAACAAGGATCATGGAAGGTAATTTTCTGGTCCGACTTATGTGGCGAAGTCTTTAACTTTCCTTCCTTCACCAATGTATTGAGAAGCTGTGTGTGGTGAAGCATCTCAAGTTCATAACCACTCTGCGCATAGTCACGACCGATAGTTGTAAAGCAGTGAGGGCAGGTAACGACAACCTTCTTCTTGCCCTTAGGTCGATCACCAAATGTTTCTTTAAAGGTTTCGATATTTTCAGCAGAGAGAATCTGATAAAGAAATTCATTTCCAGCACGACGTGCAGGATCTCCAGTACATGTTTCGCGCTTTCCAAGAACGGCGAAGTTCACCCCAGCCATGTGTAAAAGTTCAGCCACTGCCTTAGTTGTCTTCTTGGCACGATCTTCATATGCGCCAGCGCAGCCAACCCAGAAGAGATACTCAACTTCTTCTGGAAGTTCACCGCTAACAACTCGAACCGGGAAATCACACTCAGCGATCCAGCCTTCACGATCTTGCTTATTGGCACCCCAAGGATTACCAGCTTTCTCGAGATTGCGGAATGTTCCTCCAAGTTCAGTTGGAAATTCTGATTCAACAAGTACTTGGAAACGTCGCATATTGACGATGTGATCAACATGTTCGATATCAACCGGACATTCATTAACGCATGCGCCACATGATGTACAAGACCAGAGCACATCCATAGAGATTGGCGCCTTATCGCCGACAAGATTCTCAGTATCTACAACCTTCGCCATGGCGTGATCACGCATAGCCATAATAAGTAGTTTTGGTGAGAGCGGCTTCTCTGTATGCCAAGCAGGGCATTGCGATTGGCAACGACCGCACTCGGTACAGCTCGTCATATCGAGCAAGCCCTTCCACGAGATATCGCCACGTGTTCCAAGGCCAAAGACATCATCTTCTGCTGGATCTTCAAAGTTCACTGGCTTGCCCTTAGAGAGCATCTCAGGAAGCGCGCCAAGTGAAGGCTGATCGATATTGCGCTTGTAATAGATATTGAAGAAAGCCAAAAAGCGGTGCCAAGCGACACCCATTGTTAGGTTAGATGCAATAACGATAAACCAGAGCATTGAGACAAAAATCTTCAGCGCTGCGACTACAACAATTGCGCTTTCAATCGATGCAACTGACCACGAAGAGAAGAATGAGACCGCTGGCCATGAGATTGCGTAGTGCCAGTTCCAACTTTCCTTCTGCGCAAGCGCTCCTTCTAATCCACGAAGAGCAAAGACACAGAAGACAACTGCAAGAATTGTTGCTTCTACATAGTAAGCACGGCCTTGATTGGAACCTTCAAAGCGTGAAGTACGACCTTGATGACGAAAACGTGTTGCTACGCGAATGCCTATGAGGGTAACAATTCCGATACCAGTGAGAGCGGCAATAACTTCAGAGAAGAGCTCGTACACAACAAAGTGACCAATGATTGGAAGCGCAAAATCTGGTTTCAATAATTGACCATATGCGGTGACCAAAGTTCCGAAGAGTGCACCAAAGCCAACCATGACAAACCAGTGAGCAATACCTGTGCCGGTGAAGTTGAGCATCTTGGTATGGCCAAGAACTTCCTTCAACATATTTGAGAGGCGCGCACCTCGATTATTAGATCGAGTTGGGTCCGGCTGCTGCTTCTTGTAGATCGCGATTAACTGGCGAACACGCAGCGCAAAGAGGCCAACTGCAAAGAGGGTAAGTAGATATGAGAATGCGGCTATGACGAACATAGCCCTAGCGTAAGTGTCTTAGCGCCACTTTGTCGCGAGGCTGAAGCCAACCGCGATAAAACTGAAACCGACGATCATGTTCCATGCGCCGATTCCGGAGATAGGAAAACGGGTCTGGCTTACATAGAAGATGACGATCCAGATAAGGCCGATGAGGAAATTAGCGACCATGACAGGTGCGAGCCAACGCGGGCTCTCTGTTGGTAGAGCTTCTACAGCGTGGACCTGCTCTTCGTGAGCGTGGCTCTCTTGGACCTTCTTACGCAATTTCGACTTTGGCATGAGGCTTAGATTACAGGAGAATAAGGGGGTGGCTCGCATCCTTGTCGTCGATAACTACGACTCCTTTGTCTTCAATATCGTGCAATATCTCGCACAGTTGGGGGCGGAGTGCACTGTTGTGCGTAACGATCAGGTCGAGGCAGCCGAGGCGGGCAAATATGACGGAGTCCTTATCTCTCCCGGACCTGGCACCCCAGAAAAGGCCGGCGTCTCTATCGAGATGATTAAGTACTGCGCCGAGCACTCGATTCCGCTTTTTGGAGTCTGCCTTGGCCACCAAGCTATTGCTGAAGCATTTGGCGCAACGGTTTCTCGTGCACCAGAGTTATTGCACGGAAAAACTTCGGTGGTCCATCACAATGGCAAGGGCGTGATGGATAAGTTACCGACACCATTTACGGCAACTCGATACCACTCACTGGCAGTTGAAGTCGATACTGTTCCCGATGTTTTAGAAGTGACTGGATCTACAGATTCAGGAGTAATCATGTCACTTCGACATAAGACACTTCCTATCGAAGGTGTGCAATTCCATCCAGAATCAGTGTTAACAGAACATGGTCATAAGATGTTGGCAAACTTCTTAGTTCAATGCGGAGATAAAGATGCGCTCGCAAAAGCCGAAGGTTTATCTCCAGTCATTAGCCGCTAAGGCGCGCGATTAATTGTAATTGTTACGGACTTACCAATTGTCTGAGTAGCGCCAGCGTCGGGTGCCTGTCTAATAACAACACCCAGCGCCTGACTGGCATCGAAGTCGTAGAACTCGTTGATTAAGAATCCAGCTTGAATCAACATTGTCTTTGCTTGAATTGCTTCAACACCAATAAGGCTAGGAATTTCTACCTCACCACTTGCAATCGTCAGAATCACTCCGCTGCCAGCTGTAGTTACAGAACCAACTGGTGGGCTAACTTCAAGAACAGTTCCCTGTGGTTGATCTGATGGTGCGGCAACAGTCTGAGTAACAGTAAGTCCAACGGCAGTAAGAGATGCGCGCGCATCAATCAGAGACATACCTAGTAAATCGTCAGGAACAATCGCATCACCGGGACCATCGGAGATTGTCAGAACAATTGAACTTCCAAGCGGTGCCTGCATTGTTGCAAGGGGGCTTTGGCTGGCGATTCTGTCTCTTGGAATTGTGCCGTCGTGCGCTCGTTTAATTGTGATGACATAACCATCAAGGAGTTCGCGAGCCTGGGCCTCAGTTAAGCCCACAACGCTTGGAATAAGCGGGCCGCTGGATTGGGTACCGCTCATGAGGAAACCGGTAATTGATATTGCAATCGCTACAAAGAATGAGCCACCGTAGATAATGGCGCTGCGACGGGTAAAGAAAGGTTTGGTGGCGACCTTTGTTGTGATTGCCTTGCCTTGATGAATCTTTACCAAGTCATCGAGCATCTCTTGTGCACTCTGATAACGATCTTCAGCTTTCTTCGAAAGTGCAACCTTCAAAATTGTGTCAATGCCGGCAGGTAAATCTGGCTGTATTGCGCGCGCAGACGGAACTTCACCAGAGACGTGTTGGTAAGCAATTGATACTGGAGTCTCACCTGTAAATGGTGGTTGGCCGGTCAGTAATTCAAATAATAAACAACCGGTGGAATAGATATCACTTCGCGCATCAGCGGAATCACCAACTGCTTGCTCTGGCGAAAGATATTGCGCCGTTCCAACGACATTCCAAGTGCTAGTAAGTGTTGCACCAAGATCATCCATCGCACGAGCGATACCGAAATCCATCACCTTTACATCGCCAGTGCTAGTGATCATCACATTTGCAGGTTTGATATCTCGGTGAACAATATTGCGTTGATGTGAATACTCGAGCGCAGTAAGAGTTTGTTCTACGATTGATAGCGCATCATCAAGTGAGATGCGTTCTCCCTGATGAATTAATTGGCGAAGCGTCTCGCCTGATACCAGTTCCATGACGATATATGGAGCAGGTTCTTCACCTGAATCGTAAACAGCGACGATGCCTGGGTGGTTTAGCCCCGCCGCCGCTTTAGCCTCTTTACGGAAACGCGTGACGAATGCTGGATCTTTTGCAAGATCGCTCCGAAGAATTTTTACTGCAACCTGGCGCGATAAACGCTGATCTTGCGCAATATAAACATCGGCCATTCCGCCCGTGCCAATCATTTCGCCAAGTAAGTAACGATCACCGAGGAGCGTTGACATCATTTTGCTGCTCCTAACAAGGTGAGGGGTTCTTGAATATCGTTACCTAATACATCGGCAACAATAACGGTGACGTTATCAGGAGCGCCATTCGCGTAGGCGCCCTCAATCAATGAATCCACGGCAGCTCCACGAGCTTTACTCTTCAAAATCGCTTTAATTTCCTTATCGTCGATTGCGCCCGTTAATCCATCACTACAGATGAGGAAACGGTCATCGATTTTGACCTCAGATATAGATAGCGCAATCTGATTGCGCCCATCGCCCATCAAGACCTGGGTGAGAACCGAGCGCTGAGGGTGGGTTGCCACATCATCTTCGGTGATTGCACCTTGATCAAGGAGCTCCTGAATAACGGTGTGATCGGTCGTTAACTGTTCAAAAGTATTTCCGCGCAGACGATAGATACGAGAATCACCAATGTGTATTGCGGCGACCGAACCTTCTCGCAAAAAGAGAGCCGAGAGCGTTGTGCCCATTCCGGCGAGTTCGGGGTTCTCAATTGCATATTCAGCGATGGTTGCATCAATTAAGGAGATTGAAGATGAATAGAGATCATCTGCAGATTCAAGGTCGAAATCCTTCTGAGTAAAAAGTTCAGATTCTTTTGCAAGAGTAGTAATTGCAATTCGTGATGCAACCTCACCAGCAGCGTGGCCACCCATGCCATCCGCCACTGCAATTACAGAACGTGATGTGAGAGCGGCATCTTCATTTCCAGCGCGCACCAAGCCCACTGCAGATTTAGCTGCGGTAGCAAAGTAGAGCGCGCTCATGCTCTAATCGTATCGGTGGCAGGTCATTTCAATGAAGGGACATTTGCTACCCTCACCCGTATGCAGATATATGCGCATCGCGGAGCCAGCGAAGAGTTCCCAGAGATGACCGCTGCTGCCTATCACGGAGCCGTGGCGCAAGGTGCCGATGGCTTTGAGTGCGATCTGCGATTAAGTCGGGATGAAGTTCCTGTTCTATGGCACAACGCCTCAATGCTCGAGCGCGCAGGCCATCACGGTCTTATCGCGGAGCTAAAGTTTGCCGAGATAAAGCGTGCATATCCGCAGGTTCTTACTCTCGATGAATTCTTAGATATAGCAATCGACTCTGGCCGCGGGGTCTTAATTGAGACGAAACATCCTGTGATCAGCGGCAATCGCGTAGAAGAAGTTTTGGTTGAGAAGTTAAACGATAGGAAAGTTCTCTCGAAGATCAATTGTTCAGTGATGTCATTTAGTTGGGGTGCAATAGAAAAATTACATCGACTTGATTCAGATATACCAACTACATTTTTGCTTTCAAAGAAGAGCTTATGGATTCAGGCAAGATTCACATCTGCTAATTCAATTGCACCAGGCATCGAAGAATTGCGTGAAAATCCAGCACTGATCTCAAAGATTAAACAGCTAGGAAAATCAACTGCTGTTTGGACCGTCGATAGCGGCTCAGATATTGAACTATGTCGAGATTTAGGCGTAGATATCGTGATTACAAATACTCCGGCACGTGCACGTACATTCCTTTAGTATCCTTAGCCAATGCATACATACGCCTACCTGGGGCCAGCCGGCACCTTTACCGAAGGCGCGCTCAAGAAAATTACGACTGATGCAGACACACGAGTTCCGTATATCAATGTCACTGCAGCTCTCGATGCCGTTCGTAAAGGCGAAGCTGATTATGCGCTAGTCCCTATTGAAAACTCAGTTGAAGGTGTTGTTGCTCGTACCTTGGATGAGTTAGCAACAGGTGTACCTCTTACTATTGCTGCAGAAGTAACTTTGCCGGTCTCATTTGATTTGATGGTCAAAGCTGGCACAACAAAGATTGAACGAATCGGAACCCATCCTCACGCTGAGTCTCAGTGCCGTACATACTTATCTGCGCACTACCCACATGCAGAGATTGTTCCGACAAACTCAACAGCGGCAGCGGCGGAGATGGTTGCCAAAGGCCAACTTGATGCGGCGATTGCATCAACAGCAGCTGCCGAAAATTTCGGACTTGAGATCAAGGCATCAGCAATTGGTGACAATCAAGTCGCGGTCACACGATTTATCGCTGCCCAAAAGCCAGGCTTTATTCCAGCACCGACAGGCCATGATCGAACATCATTGGTTGTCTATATTGATATCGATCATGCCGGCGCTTTGCTTGAAATCCTCAGCGTTTTTGCAAAATACGAGGTAAATCTGACCTTTATTCAGTCACGTCCAACAGGTCGCGAACTTGGTCACTACCATTTCATCATTGATGTCGAAGGCCATATCAACGATGAGGCGGTAGCTAAGTCGATGGAAGAGCTTCGCGAAATATGCGATGACATTAGATTCCTAGGTTCATACCCACGAGAGGTGCGTTGATGATTGATATCAAGTTTTTGCGCGAAAACCCAGATGTAGTTCGTGCATCTCAAAAGGGACGCGGCGAGAACGTTGAACTCGTAGATCAGATTATTGCCATCGATGAGATTAAACGCGCTGCAATCAATGAGTTTGAACTACTGCGCCAAGAACAGAACGTTCTTTCAAAGAGCGTAGGAGCGGCAAAGGGCGACGAGAAGACCGCCTTGCTCGCAAATGCAAAAGAGTTGGCAGATAAAGTTAAGGCTGCAGATGCAAAGCGTGGCGAGGTTGAAGAGCAGGCTAAGCAATTAGTGATGCAACTTTCTAACTTGCTCGACACAGAAGCGCCTATTGGTGGCGAAGAAGATTTTGTAACTATCGAACATATCGGTACCCCCCGCGACTTTGCTAAAGATGGTTTTGAACCAAAAGACCATGTCGAACTCGGAAAATTGCTCGGTGCAATCGATACCGAGCGCGGTGCCAAAGTGGCAGGATCACGTTCTTACTATTTAACTGGCGCTGGAGCGATGCTCGAATTCGCTCTCGTCAACTATGCAATTCAATCAGCGCTCAAGAATGGCTTTACACCAGTTATTCCACCTGTACTTGTAAATCCATCCGCAATGGAGGGCACGGGCTTTCTTGGACAAGCTGCCGAGAATGTCTATCGGATTGAGAAAGATGATGTCTATCTCGTAGGAACTTCTGAAGTACCACTTGCAGCAATGCATATGGATGAAATTTTGCCAGCAGATAAGTTGCCAATGCGTTATGCCGGTTACTCATCATGCTTCCGCCGTGAAGCTGGAACTTATGGCAAAGACACTCGTGGAATTATTCGTGTCCACCAATTCGACAAAGTTGAGATGTTCTCATTCTGCAAGCCAGAGGATGCTAAAGAAGAACACAAGCGCCTTCTGCAATGGGAGAAGGATTTCCTTAACGCAATGGAGATTCCATACCGAGTGATTGACGTTGCTTCTGGCGATCTCGGCTCAAGTGCCACACGTAAATTTGATATCGAAGCATGGATTCCAACGCAAGGTGCCTATCGCGAGGTAACAAGTACCTCTAACTGCACCGAGTACCAGGCTCGTCGCCTCAATATTCGCTATAAGGATGCAGATGGCACAAAAGCGATTGCAACTCTTAACGGCACACTCGTTGCTATCCCACGCATGATTGTGGCAATTCTTGAGAACCACCAGAATGCAGATGGAACTGTCAATGTTCCTGCTGCACTTCAACCATTTTTAGGCACTGCGAAGCTCGAATTAGTATGACCCAGATCAGTGGCCTACGCCCTAAGTTAATTGCAACAGATCTCGATGGCACCATCGTTACCCATGATGGAGCAATCAGTCAGCGCACTCTCAATGCATTTGGTAAGGCGCGCGAACTCGGAGTTGAGATTTTCTTCGTCACCGGGCGACCACCACGTTGGATGCCAGAGATTCGCGAAGCATTTGGTTATGGCAACGCGATCTGCGGCAATGGCGCGATGTTGTATGACTTGATGGAAGATGTCGTATTAGAAGAATGGTTGATTGCAGTCGATGATCAGATTGAATCTGTTAATCGTCTACGCCTAACGATTCCTGAAGTTTCCTTTGCAGTCGAATCACATAGTTACTTCCACCGTGAAAAGGCATACATTCCACGTTGGGATGTCGGTCTCGACAATATTGGCGTCCATACAATTGAGGAAGTTCTAAAATCTCCTGCTTTGAAGATGTTGGCACGTTGTTCACAACAGAATCTCTCATCCGATGAGATGCTTGCCATTGCAGAGCGCGAGTTAAAGGATCTAGTCACTGTTACCCACTCCAACCCGCATGATTCACTTCTAGAAATATCCGCCCTTGGTGTTTCAAAGGGCGCTACTTTGGCGAAGATGGCCGCGCGTCTTGGAATCACAGCTGATGAGTGCGTAACCTTTGGCGATAATCCAAATGATTTCTCAATGCTCGAATGGGCAGGACGCTCATATGCGATGGCATCAGGCCACCCAGATGGAGCGAAATATGCCAAGTCCATCGCTGGTCCATGCGAGGAAGATGGCGTTGCCATCGCAATCGAAGCTTTGCTTGATCTACCCACCGCTTAATTTTTGAAAACCCCGCACCCTCTAGTAACCTCTCCCACGGAGGACTCGCATAGCGGCCGAGTGCACCGGTCTTGAAAACCGGCAGGTGAAAGCCTCGTGGGTTCAAATCCCACGTCCTCCGCGCTAAACGAAGCCCGTCTGCATGCACTGCAGGCGGGTTTCGTGCATGTTGTGGCTGACTTCATAAGCGATATGCGGCCTCCCACCTAGATACTTCGCGCCAAGAAGCGCACACTTACACCTATTAATTGGCCAGCACATAGGCCAAAGGTGTCCTACAAGGGGAGTTCGCAATGTCCGGAGTCTTTTCTCCAACGCGCGCCAAGATTAAAGAGCGCACACTCAGAACAGATAAGTGGTGGTTAGAGCCAGCGATTACATTTGGAGTTCTTATCTCCTTCGTAATTTACGCAACCTTCCGTGCATTTGAGGGCAAGAACTATTACGTCGATCACCTCATCTCACCTTTCTATTCACCATGTTTATCTGAGGCATGCGTTGAAGGATCAACTCTCTTTGGTTGGACTCCAGTAAGCGCACAGGTTCTTGGATTCGCGCTCTCACCAGCGTTGATTATTTTGATCTTCCCACTTGGTTTCCGTATGACTTGTTACTACTACCGCAAGGCGTATTACCGTGCGTTCTGGTTATCACCACCAGCATGTGCAGTTGCAGAGCCACATACCAAGTACACCGGCGAAACTCGTGCACCTCTTATCTTGCAGAACGCACACCGTTGGTTCTTCTACGCAGGTTTAGTCTTTAACGTAATTCTTACCTACGATGCAATTCTCGCCTTCAAAGGTAAGGATGGCGAATGGGGCGCTCTCTCAGTTGGAACGATTGTTCTTTCATTGAGTGCTGCAATGTTGTGGATGTATTCACTTTCCTGTCATACATGTCGTCACACAGTTGGCGGACGCTTAAAGCACTTCTCTGCTCACCCATTCCGCTACAAATTATGGACCAAGATCTCTGTGCTTAATACAAAGCACCAGCAATTCGCATGGTTCTCATTAGCTGCAGTGGCATTTGCCGACATCTATGTTCGCCAAGTTGCATCTGGCGCCTGGACTAACTACTACTTTTTCTCATAAGAAGATAAGGATTATTTAAATGTCACAGAATCTTCAGAAATTAAAGTACGACGTTGTTATCGTCGGTGCTGGTGGAGCAGGACTCCGCGCTGCAGTAGAAGCGCGTGAAGCTGGTCTTCGCGTTGCCATCGTCTGTAAGTCACTATTCGGCAAGGCCCATACTGTGATGGCAGAAGGTGGCGCCGCTGCATCAATGGGAAATGCCAATAGCAATGACAATTGGATGGTTCACTTCCGCGACACAATGCGCGGTGGAAAGTTCCTCAACCACTTCCGCATGGCAGAACTCCATGCGAAAGAGTCACCAGATCGCATCTGGGAACTTGAGATGTGGGGTGCGCTCTTTGATCGCACTAAGGAAGGAAAAATTTCACAACGTAACTTCGGTGGACATGAGTACCCACGTCTTGCACACGTTGGTGACCGCACAGGTCTAGAACTCATCCGCACAATGCAGCAGAAGATCGTTGCGTTGCAGCAGAAGGATGGTCGCGAAACCGGTGACATGGAAGCAAATCTCAAAGTTTATGCAGAGCTAACAATCACCGACATTCTTAAAGAGAATGGAAAAGTTGCAGGTGTCTACGGATACTGGCGCGAGAACGGTGATGAAGTTCTGATTGAAGCACCTGCAGTTGTTATTGCAACAGGCGGCGTCGGTAAGGCATTTAAGATCACATCAAACTCCTGGGAAGGTACTGGCGATGGCCATGCACTAGCTCTCAAAGCTGGTGCAAATTTGAAGGATATGGAGTTCTTGCAATTCCACCCAACCGGAATGGTCTGGCCACCATCAGTTCGCGGAATTCTCGTAACCGAATCCGTTCGTGGTGAAGGTGGAGTTCTTACAAACAATCTTGGTGAGCGCTTTATGTTTAAGTACATCCCAGATGTATTTAAAGATAAGTACGCAACTACAGAAGAAGAAGCTGATCGTTGGTATGAAGATCAAGATAACAACCGCCGTCCACCAGAGCTATTGCCTCGCGATGAAGTTGCGCGCGCAATCAACTCTGAGGTCAAGGCTGGTCGCGGAACAGAGCATGGTGGAGTATTCCTCGATGTTTCAAAGCGCCTATCTGCTGAAGTTATTAAGAAGCGCCTTCCATCTATGTGGCACCAGTTCTATGAACTCGCTGGCGTAGATATCACCAAGGAGCCAATGGAAGTTGGCCCTACATGTCACTACGTCATGGGCGGAGTCGATGTTGAGCCAGATACTGCAGCTGCCCTTGGAGTCCCAGGGCTCTACGCGGCTGGTGAGGTAGCTGGCGGTATGCACGGTTCAAATCGCCTCGGTGGCAACTCGCTTTCAGACCTGCTCGTCTTCGGTCGTCGCGCAGGTGGCGCAGCTGCTGAATATGTAAAGGCAAATGGCGCTAATCCAGTATCGGAAGCGACCATCAACGCAGCTGCTGCTCGCATTGAGGCCCCATTTAAGAATGAGGGCGGCGAGAATGCTTACTCATTGCACGCTGAGCTTCAAGAAGTTACCCATAACTTGGTGGGAATCATCCGCACCGGTGCAGAAATCAAGGAAGCGATCGCAAAGATTGCCGATATCCGCGCTCGCAGCCAGAAGGTAAGCGTTGCTGGAAATCGTCAGTTCAACCCAGGTTTCCACCTCGCATTCGATCTCGACAATATGTTGTTGGTTGCAGAATCAACTGCTAAATCTGCAATCTTGCGCGAAGAATCTCGCGGAGGTCACACACGCGATGACTTCCCAGGTATGGATAATAAGTGGCGTCAGGTCAATAACATCGCCAGCTTTAATGGCAGCGAAGTTACTGTTACTGCACGCGAACTTCCTCCAATGCCGAAAGAGCTCTTCGAGCTCTTCGATATTCACGAGCTGGAGAAATACATGACACCGGAAGAAATTGCGAAAGGCGGCTCAAACTAATGACACGCAAACTCAATCTTCGTATCTGGCGTGGTGATTCAACTGATGGCGGACTTAAGGATGTCGTCGTTGATGTCAACGAGGGAGAAGTTGTCCTCGATGTAATCCACCGTGTGCAAGCAACACAGATGGGCGACTTGGCAGTTCGTTGGAACTGTAAGGCAGGTAAGTGTGGATCTTGCTCAATGGAGATCAACGGAAAGCCACGTCTGGCATGTATGACACAGGTTGCATCCTTTGATGAGGATGAAACCATTACTGTCACGCCACTTCGCGCATTCCCAATCATTAAAGACCTCGTTACCGATGTTTCCTTCAACTACAAGAAGGCGATGGAGATTCCAGCGTACGAACACCCAACAGATCTCGCACCCGGTGAGGCTCGCATGGAGCAGATCGATGTCGAGCGCTCACAGGAGTTCCGTAAGTGCATTGAGTGCTTCCTATGTCAGAACACTTGTCACGTAATCCGTGATCATGAAGAGAATAAGAAGTCATTCGCTGGTCCTCGCTTCTTTATCCGTATTGCAGAGCTCGATATGCACCCATTGGATAAGTTGAAGAACCGCAAGCGCACGGCACAAGAGGAGCATGGCCTTGGAATGTGTAACATCACGAAGTGCTGTACTGAAGTTTGCCCAGAGCACATCAAGATCACTGATAACGCAATTATTCCAATGAAGGAGCGCGTGGTTGATATTAAGTACGACCCTGCACGCATGTTCAGTGGTCTGCTTCGCCGCGAAAAGCGCAACTAAGTTATGAACTTAATTATCCGATGGGCAGTACTCGCCTTTGCGATGTGGATAGCTACGCTCGCCGTTCCTGGAATTACAGTAAACGGTGGCTTTACTACCTATCTCTGGGTGGCACTGCTCTTTGGATTAATTAACTCAATTTTTGGTTCGCTCATCAAGGTTCTCACCTTTCCCGTCTCGATTGTGACCTTTGGACTCTTCATCTTTGTAGTTAATGCCGCGATGTTGTCATTGACTGCGCGTTGGTCCGAGAAGCTCGACGTCACAGGATTTTGGTCAGCTCTCTTTGCATCGTTGATCATCAGTGTGATTACGACTGTCTTTAAAGCATCAAAGAAGAAGGCAATCTTCTGAAACCGGTATTGCTGGTAAGCGCAGGGGGAGTCATTGGCTCCCTCTTTCGCTATTTCCTGGGAGCAATTTTGCCTAGCACGGCCGAAGGAAATCTTGCAGCGAACATCATTGCCTCAGCCTTTGCTGCTCATATCTTGGTCTTGATGGAGCGCCGCGGATTAACTGCTCTGCGCTATTTCTTGCTTCCTGGTTTCTGCGGCGGACTCGGTACATTCTCTGCAGTTACCTATGAAGCAGTTGTGCCGAGTGAAGGTGGAATGGCCTTTCTTGCACTCAATATTATTTTTAGCTTTGCTGCAGTAGCAATCTCATTACCGCTCTCGCGAAAGTACATTAAGCAGCGATGAAAACAGCGCTTTTAGTTGCACTTGGTTCAGCCCTTGGCGCACCAGCACGTTTCTTGGTGGATCAATACTTTAAGAAATTTACAGATCATCCAGTCGGTACATTTATCGTCAACGTGCTCGGCTCATTTGCTATTGGTCTCACCTTTGCCAGTGCAGAAGATCAGATTGATTTCATTGCTGTTGGGTTCGCTGGCTCATTTACGACCTGGTCGACCTTTATGCTCGATCTCTACCTTGGAATTCGTCTGAAACGAAATTACGCAGTATTAGTTAACTTCGTTGCATCAATAATCTTCGGATTGCTCGCCGCTTGGTTGGGCGTCGCAATCGTTAATTAGCGGAGGATTGCCTTCATCCACTTTTCAATATCATCTGGATGACGTGGGATATCTTCAGAGAGATTGCGGCAACCATCTTCAGTCACAACAATGTCATCTTCGATACGAATACCGATTCCCCGATATTCCGGTGCAAAGAGCTCATCATCAGGCTGGATATACAAGCCAGGTTCAACAGTCAGCACCATGCCAACCTCAAGCTCTTTATCGAGGTAATTCTCTTTACGAGCGTGAGCACAGTCGTGAACATCGATACCTAGGTGGTGGCTTACGCCGTGCAAAGTCCAGCGGCGATGTAGCCCGACCTCTGGCTTGAGTGACTCTTCAGCAGAAACAGTTAACACACCCATATCTGCCAAACCTTGCGCAAGAACTGCTTGGCATGCAGCGTTGATCTCTGAAAATTTCACACCTGGCTTAATCGCTGCAAAACCAGCGAGTTGAGCCTCGTATACGAGCATGTATAGAGAGCGTTGCGCAGGAGTGAATTTTCCAGATACCGGCAGGGTGCGCGTGATATCTGCGGTGTAGAAGGATTCAACTTCAACGCCAGCATCCACAAGAACGAGTTCGCCGGGATGGACATCACCATCATTGCGAATCCAATGCAAAACACATGCGTGAGCGCCAGAACCTACGATGGTGCTGTAGCCGAGATCATTTCCGAGAACACGAGCGCGACCATAGAAGGCAGATTCCAGGACTCTCTCTCCGCGTGGAGTAGCAACCGCTGCTGGCATCACTGAGATGACATCGTTAAATCCAAGCGCGGTGGCATCGACTGCTTTCTGCATCTCGCGGAGTTCGTATTCATCTTTAACGAGGCGCTGCTCTGATGTAAAGATCAAGAAATCTTCTTCACCTTTATGCTTTTTGACTGCACCATCGACCATTGGGTCTTCACCGCGAATAATTAAAGTTTCCGCACCGTCCTTAAGGAAAGCCTCGAGGTCGTTAACTAGGCGAGTATCGATTTGATAGCGAGCCTTTGCTTCTGCCAAGGTAAATCGACGACCTACCCAAAGCTCACCGTACTTTGCATCACGGTAGAAAGAATCGGTATCGCGAGTAGAGCGTGGATGGATATAGAGATAGGTCAAATGACCGCCTTCAGTTGGCTCCATGACGAGAACTGCATCAGCGGTTGCATCAGCACCTTGCACGCCGCTGTAATAAGCAAATGCGCTGTGAGGGCGATACTGATAATCCGTATCGTTTGAGCGAACTTTGTAACCGCCTGCAGGAAGAACTAAACGAACACCCGGGTATGCAGCAGAGAGAACTTGGCGACGTGCGAATGCGTAGGTGACTACTTCAAGTGGCTCAAGATCATCGTAATCCGATGAAGCCCAACCAGAGCGCATGAATTCTGCGAATACCTCAGAAGGAGCTTGATCATGGATACGTTTCTTCATTTCGCTATTTTCGGTAGAGACTTTAGCGCTTTCGTTATTCATATCTTAAGTTTAGGTGAATTAAGCGATAAAAGGTATAGAAGTCAGGGCTAGAATCTTAGGTGTGATTATTCAATCCGCTCGTGCAGTTATTGAAGGCGAGCTGCTCCGTGATTGTTGGGTGAGCGTCGAAGGTGGGATTGTCACTGAGATTGGTAAGTCACCACATCCCTTACCAGATGTATTGATCTCTGGAACGCTCATACCATCGTTTATTGATATCCATTGTCACGGCGGAGGCGGTTCATACTTTTCAGAAAAGAATCGCGAGAATGCGATTAAATTTCACCGAGCTCACGGAACCGGCACCGTAGTTGCCTCGCTTGTGAGTGAGCCATTAGAGATTTTACAGAAACAAATTCAAGAACTGATCCCACTATTTAAATCCGGTGCTATCGCTGGAATTCATTTAGAAGGCCCATATCTCTCAAAGAATCGATGTGGCGCTCATCGAGCAGAGAACCTAATTAATCCTCGGTGGGAGGATTTATCTCGACTCATCGATACTGGTGAAGGCGCAATCGTTATGGTTACGATTGCTCCTGAGCTAGATGGTGCAATCGAGTGCATTAGAGAGCTCTCAAATCGTGGCGTTATTGCAGCAATCGGACATACCGCAGCGCCACAGGCGACATACTTAAGCGCTGTTGATGCCGGCGCATCAGTGATAACACACTTCAGCAATGCCATGGTTAAGCCAGACCAAGATCGAGAACTCGTCAGAGCGTTACTGGATGATTCACGACTTTCAATTGAACTCATCCTCGATGGCGAGCATGTTTCAGCTAAAGATGTGCGAGAGATAATTGCAATTGATCCAGCTCGTCTCATTCTGGTAACTGATGCGATGAGTGCTGCCGGCGAAGAAGATGGCCAATACGCCATTGGGGATTTACCAGTAATTGTCTCTGATGGAATCGCCCGACTTGAAAATGGCGCTCTTGCCGGATCAACGCTGACTTTAGATCGCGCTTTTGCCAGGCTCGTGAGTGATTTCGGAGTCAATGTGGCTGATGCAGTCAGAGCAACTTCAACAAATGCAGCCACCTTGCTTGGAAAGACTAATCTCGGGGTGATTAAGAAAGGTGCTCGCGCTGATTTCCTAGTCTGGGATGGCGAGCAAGTCCTGCGTAACGAAAAGTTATCTCTCTAAATGCGCATGAATCCTTGACCTTCCAAGTGCTGCGTACTACTTTGGCGCAATCCCAGTGCTCATATATTCGATGTGGGCGCGCGTAAAGGTAGTTGTAGAAAGGTTTCTTATGAAGAAGTTCCTCATCGGTGCAGTTATCTCTGCACTCGGCTTCTCGCTCATCACAATAGGAGCAGCGCCAGCAAATGCAGCTGGATCAACTGGTCGGTCATGTGCGCAAGAAGGTCTCGTACGTAAGCTCTCAGGTGTTACTTATACATGTGAGCGTCAGAATGGCTCACTTAAGTGGGGCGAAGGACGCAAGCTCAGCGGTTCACTGACAGTTGTATGTGGTGCAACAGAAGCCTGGTGTGGCGCAATGACATCTGCTTTTGAAAAGCGCACCGGTGTTAAAACATCTTTCGTCCGCCTATCATCAGGTGAAACAACAGCTCGCCTTGAAGCATTTAAATCGAATCCAGAGTTCGGTGTATGGCACGGTGGACCAGTCGATGGTTTTGGTGTGGCACGCATTAAGGGCCTTATCGATTCATATGCATCTCCAAGCCGCAACATGATCCCTAAGAACTACAAGGATGCAGATGGATACTGGACTGGCGTTTATGTCGGCGCACTAGGCTTCTGTTCAAATACAGAAGTGCTTAAGGAGCTTGGCGTAGCTGTTCCAACTTCATGGGCATCACTTTTGAACCCAAAGCTCAAGGGGCAGATTTCAACAGCTCACCCAGCAACTTCAGGTACATCGTTTACCGCCCTATGGACAAACGTGACACGTATGGGTCAGACAGCTGCAATGGCATACCATGCTAATCTCCACAAGAACGTTCTCTACTACACCAAGTCAGGCGTTGGCCCAGTTGCTATCGCAGGTCGCGGTGAAGTAGGAGTTGGTCTTGTCTTCTCACATGACTGTGTTTACGGAGCAGAGCAGGGCTTCCCATTGAAGGTCTCATTCCCATCAGAGGGAACAGGCTATGAAATTGGTGGCGTTGCGTTGATCAAGGGTGCAAAGAACCCAGAAGCAGCAAAGGCATATGTTGATTTCACATTGTCAACAGAGGCACAGAACCTTGGCGTAGGAGTTGGTGCATATCAGATCCTTACAAACCCTTACGCACGTAAGGACTCTCGCATGGTGAAGCTCGCTAAGTTGAAGATTGTTGATTACGACTTCGACAAGGCAGCTACATCAAAGACTGCGCTCACAGCAAAGTTTGATGCAGAGATCATCAACCGTTCCCAGGCTAAGAGCTAGTTAATTCGAGTTAGGGATCCCGGGCAGGTTAGCCCGGGATCCCTTCTCACTTTATAATTTTTGAAGGGCAGTAAATGGCGCTAAAGAAGCATGGTGCAAAATTCGATATCTTCACAAAGGTGGCGATTGTTGCAGTCGTTGCAATCATCTCTCTCTTGATTGTTGTACCCGTACTAAGCATCCTCTTTGAATCGACAAAACCAACAGGTACCAATGTCTTCAAGAGCGTGTTCTCTAATCCTGTCATTCGGGGAACGATTAAGAACACCGTCTGGCTAGGGATCAGTGTTGGTTTCTTTGGTACCTTGGTTGGTTTTATCCTCGCCTATATTCAAGTTCGCGTTGAATTTCGCGGGAAGAAAATACTTCATATCCTTGCCCTTGTTCCACTTGTATCGCCACCATTTGCATTTGCAACAGCAGTAATTGTTCTCTTTGGACGCAGCGGAATTATTTCTCATGACTTACTTGGGAAGACTCCGATGCTCTATGGATATCCAGGTCTCGTCATCGTTCTCAGCGCTTCATACTTTCCGGTCGCTTATCTCAACTTAGTTGGAATGATGCGCAGTTTAGATCCTGCAATTGACGAAGCAGCATCAAGCCTTGGTGCTAGTAAGTTCCGAATTTTCCGTACTGTGACTCTTCCGCTCTTAATTCCAGGAATCACAAGTTCATTCCTCCTTCTCTTTGTTGAAGCAATTGCCGATCTCGCCAACCCACTCGTGATTGGTGGTGACTACATGGTGCTTTCATCTCGAGCATATATTGCAATCAATGGCGAATATGATGTCTCTGCCGGTGCAGCTTATTCTGCGCTGCTTTTACTTCCTGCCCTTCTGGTCTTTATTGTTCAACGTTATTGGTCGCAGAAGAAGAGCGTTGTATCGGTAACCGGTAAGCCATCTGGCCAAATCGCACCGATTAAGTCCAAGGTAGCAAAAGCTCCCCTTTTGATATTTGGTTGGTCAGTAGCGGCCTTTATCGTAATGATCTACTTGGCAGTAATTCTCGGCGCATTTATCAAAATCTTGGGAGTAAATAACACCTTCACCCTTGATCATTATCGTTATATCTTCAGTGGAATCGCAAATGATGCACTGAAATCAACGGTCATTATGGCCTCAATCGCCACACCACTAGCTGGTTTTATGGGAATGGTGATGGCTTGGTTAATCATCCGAAAGTTGAAGCGCGGCGCCGATGCCCTTGATTTCCTAGGCATGCTCGGAATTGCAGTGCCTGGAACAGTTCTTGGAATCGGTTATGCAGTGACCTTCAACGAGCCGCTCAAGATTGGTGGAATCACGATAATCCCTCAATTAGCTGGTGGAGGAGCGATTCTCGGTGGCGCCATTGCGATCATGATGGTCTACACGATTCGCTCAAGCCCGGCTGGTCAGCGCTCTGGAATCGCAGCGCTGCAGCAGATTGATCCATCGCTAGATGAAGCGTCTGCCTCCCTCGGTGCATCTGGATCTCGCACCTTCCGAAAAGTCTCCCTCCCATTAATCAAGGGCGCTTTTCTTACTGGTCTGATGTTTGCCTTTGCCCGTTCAATGACAACACTTTCACCAGTTCTCTTTATTGCAACACCAGAGACACCAATTCTCACTCAGAAGATTTTGGCAGAGTCGGATTCGGGACGTTACGGCCCAGCATTTGCACTCTGTACATTGCTAATTGTCATAGTTCTATCTGTGATGGGAATTATCAACGCAGCAGTTCGTGGACGTGGAAGTACAGAATTTAAAACAACACTTGTGGCCGGTTAAGGAGATATGAAAATGAAATCAGGACGTTTAGAACTCAAGGGCCTTGTCAAAGAGTTTGGTAAGGGGCAAGAGGTAGTTCGTGCTGTCGATCACCTCGACCTCGTAATCGAGCCAGGAGAATTTGTTACATTTCTCGGCCCATCTGGTTGCGGAAAGACCACAACTCTTCGCATGATTGCTGGTTTTGAAACACCAACTTCGGGATCAATTTTGCTTGATGGCAAAGATGTATCTTCATTAACGCCAGATAAGCGTCCCATGGGAATGGTCTTCCAGTCGTACGCACTCTTCCCCCATATGACTGTCGCGGAGAATATTTCATATGGACTTAAAGTTCAAAAGCTGAGCAATGATGAAATTCAGAAGCGTGTTACTGATGTCTTGGCATCAATGAGCCTTGATAACCTCGCTAATCGTGCGCCAAATCAGCTTTCAGGTGGACAACAGCAGCGCGTTGCTCTTGCTCGTGCGATGGTTGTTCAACCAAAAGTGCTTCTTTTCGATGAGCCACTTTCTAACCTTGATGCAAAGCTACGTGGTCAGATGAGAGCTGAGATTCGCAGTATCCAGCAGCGACTTGGAATCACCTCTATCTTTGTTACTCACGATCAGGATGAAGCAATGAGCGTCTCAGATCGTATTGTTGTAATGCGAAATGCAATTGTGCAGCAAGTTGGTACTCCAACAGATATTTACCGGGCTCCGAACTCCGTATTCGTTGCTGACTTTATTGGTCGATCAAACTTCCTAAAAGTTACTGATATCTCATCATCTGCAAATGGCAGTGCTGATGTAACCAGCCTCGGAAAGACTTTCACTGTGCCAGCGCACGTAGATGCCAAGGCAGGTAATTCACTTCTTCTGGTCCGTCCTGAATCAATCACAGTCTCGCGTCAACCAATCGCAGGGAAAATCTCTGGCGAAGGCGTAGTGAAGACTGTCATTTATTACGGCGAACATGTTGAGTACACAATCGATACGGCAAATGGCGAGATTGTCGCAACTACATCAGATCCATCTCCAGCGGAGATTCTGGCAGTTGGTGAGAAGGCGTCCTTCTCATTTGAAGCTAACCGTGCATGGCTCTTGCCGAAGGCATGATTTTCTCAAAAACTAAAGGTGTTCTCTTTGATTTAGATGGAACTCTGATTGACTCGACTCCGGCAATAACGCGTTCATGGAGCGCGGTGTTAAACGAAATCGGGATATCGTTAGATGTCCTGCCATCCCTCCATGGTTCACCTTCAAAGCAATCACTAAGGCGTCTCCTACCCGAGAGTGATGAAAAAGAGATTAATCACTGGGCAAAAAAGATTGAAGACCTTGAAGTTGATGATACCGATGGCATCATCTTGCTTCCTGGAGCACGAGAACTTTTTCAATTCTTAGATGAGTGTTCAATCGAATGGTTTATCGTCACATCTTGCACTCGCGATTTAGGCACATCACGGGCAAACTCTGTTGGTCTCACTCTTCCACCAAAGAGCGTCTTCTTTGATGATGTCGTAAAAGGCAAGCCACATCCTGATCCGTACCTACTTGGAGTTGAACGCCTAGGTCTTTCTGCAGATAAGGTGCTTGTTCTAGAGGACGCCCCGGCTGGAATCAAGAGCGGAAAAGCGGCTGGAATCAAGGTAATTGCGATGCAGACAACACATCCAAAAGAGTCATTGCGCGAAGCCGATTACATCGCAGATTCTCTCTTTGATGTCCCAACTTTAATTCGTTAGTGAGTAAGCGTTACCTTTGATAAGCCAGCGGGTGAATCTGGGTCCAGGCCTGCGTTCTGGGCAATTGCTAAGGTCAATAATTGAAGAGAGATGGCATCGACAATCGAAGCCGTTACAGCATCTGGGCAATTCGAACCAGGAATCAGAAGATCTTCGGGAGCTACTAATCCGCCTTGACCTAACCAAATGATTCGCCGGGTGATGGGCCGGATCTTTTGGATTGCTTCCAGCAAGGGCTCTTGTGGCATATGTGCCGGAGCAAGAATTATTACCTGCGCTTCTGGGGTCAGAGCCGATATCGGGCCATGGAGGTAATCGGCGATAGACCAACTTTGAACAGGAACTTTTGAGGTCTCCTGCAATTTGAGGGCAGCTTCCTTTGCATTAGGGAAGCTAAATCCTCGACCTAAGATCACAATCTGCTTACTGAGATCAATCGCATGAGCAACCTGATGGAATTGAGCAATTGCGGCAATCAAGCGTTGAGATTCACCAGCAAGTGTGCCAAGTGCCAAAGGCTTTCCTGCCCAGCTCTGCACCAAGATATATGAGGCGAGAAGTTGGGCCGAATATGATTTAGTGGCAGCTACGGCAATCTCTTCACCGGCAAGGAGTTGAATAGCAAAGTCAGCAATCTGCTCGAGGGGCGAGTCTGGTGCATTGACCATCGTCAAGAGAGTTGCACCACCCGCCTTTGCCGCTTGTGCGAATTGCACGAGGTCGGGTGATTGACCGCTCTGGCTGATTGCAATAACGAGCGTGCCAGAAACTTTGAGTTCTGCACCGTATACAGAAACAGCGGAGGGTGAGGTGAGTCCAACCGGTAATCCCAGTTGAGTTTCAATCAAGTATTTCAAAAAAAAGGCTGCGTTATCTGACGTGCCTCGTGCAAGGATAAGAATTGTGTGGATTTCACGCTCAGATATTAGGTTTTTTAACGATGTGAATTGCGATTGATCGGCAAGTAGGCGTTGATAAACCGCAGGAGTTTCGAAAATCTCCTGCTCCATAACGGCACCAAGTTTCTTCATTTTGCAATCTTCTCACAACATTTTCGTAGAGTCACCCATAGCCTTATTGCGCATTGAGTATTTCGTCTCTATTGTTCATCTCGGAAAGGGTGACATGAACATGCATCGCAACGATCTTGGCTTACTTCGCACCGAACAGGTTGATGCGAAGTACGAGATGCTTGATGCGATGTCAGTCTCCGAATTACTTCAGGCAATGAACGAAAATGATGCTGAGGTACCAAAAGCGGTCGCTGCTGTCTTGCCGGCAATAGAAAATGCAATCGATGGCGTCGTTGATCGCATGATCCGTGGTGGTCGATTGATTTATATCGGAGCGGGAACTTCAGGTCGCCTTGGAGTTCTTGACGCAGCCGAGTGCGGTCCCACATTTTCAGTCGGCGATGATGAAGTAATCGCATTTATTGCAGGTGGCGAGAAAGCACTTCGCAAGCCAGCTGAAGGTGCGGAAGATAATCCAGAACTGTCCGTTGCAGATTTAAAATCCATATCACTTGGCGCCCTCGATACAGTTGTTGGAATTGCAGCAAGCGGACGCACACCATATGTCGTTGGCGGCTTAGAGTATGCAAACTCAGTTGGCGCTCTCACAATTTCAATTTCATGTAATCCGGATTCGGTCGTTGGCAAGGTTGCTACACATCCGATTGATATCGACTCGGGACCAGAACTGCTTGCGGGATCAACTCGTTTGAAATCCGGAACTGCACAGAAGCTCGTTCTCAATATGATTTCCACAGTGACGATGGTTCGCTTAGGTAAAACCTTTGGAAATCTCATGGTCGACCTACAAATCAGTAACGAAAAGTTACAAGATCGCGCAGTTCGCATTATCTGTAAGGCGACAGGATCTACCTCTACCGATGCGAAGCAGGCGTTGATTGATTCAGGTCATCAAGTAAAGGTCGCAATCTTGATGCTCCTCCTCCATATCGATGCTCCATCGGCGGCAGAGCGTCTGAGCGCTTCATCGAACCGAATTCGCGAAGCGCTCAATAACGATAAATAACCTGCGAATACCCTTGACCACGCTCATATAGGGCGATAGTTTTCACCAACGTTACTTATTCCTGAAACTAAGTTTCATGAAGGGCAGAGGTGAGAGATGGCAAAGCGCGCAACTGCGTTGCAGGGTAACCCTGTCTCAGACCTCCTTGGGGAGATTAAGAATTCATTTAGCTCTTTTCATGCCAGCGAAGCTGCAATTGCAACCGCAGTAATCAGCGATCCATTTCGCGTTGCACAGATGAAGATCTCAGATCTCGCAGAGCACAGCGAGACATCCGTCGCATCGATTGTTCGTTTTAGTAAGGCGATGGGATTTAAAGGTTATCCAGAATTTAGAATGGCACTTGTCGGCGAAGTCAGCCGTCTCGGTTTGAGTAATAAAGTCCACCAAGAGTTAGATAGCGGAATCACAGTTGATGATTCGCCTGCTGAAATCATTCGTAAGATTTCTGCGTCAGATGCACTCGCTATACAAACCACGGCAGAGCGTTTAGATGTTGAAAGTTTTAACCGTGCAGTATCGGCGTGGGATGGCGCAAAGATGATTGGAATCTTTGGATTAGCATCAAGTGGATTTGTAGCTCTCGATCTTCAGTTGAAATTAAATCGCCAAGGAAAGAATGCGCTTGCCTGGTCTGATGCACATACTGCGCTGACATCGGTCTCGATGTTAAAGCCTGGAGATTGCCTTGTTGCAATCAGTCATAGTGGAACAACTCTTGACGTTGTTGATGTGATGCAGGAGTTTAAAAATCGCGGAATCACAATTATTTTAATTACAAATAGCCTTCGTGGAACCGCGACAGTTCTTGCAGATATCGTTCTACATACATCCGCTCGGGAAACCACCTTCCGAAGCGGAGCAACGGCGAGTCGTATCGCTCAGCTAACGGTGGTCGATTGTCTTTGTGTTGCTTTGGCACAAAGAAACTGGAGCGGAACAAAATCTGCTCTGGATGAATCTAGAGGTGCAATTGGTGCACGTTCTGGAATAAAAGCAAACGATGCTCAGAAGGCATCATCAGTACAAACCAAGGTCCGCTCTAGAGGAGGAAATTAATTGAAGATCGCATCACGCACTCTTCGCGGTCTGCTTGCTTCAGCAGTTGCTGTATCAGCAATCGTTGTACCAGCAATTAGCACGCAGTCAGCAAATGCAGCCACAGAAATCACTTTCTGGAGCTGGCGTACAGAAGATAAGGCTTTCTACGAATCACAACTAGAAAAGTTCGAAGCCAAGACAGGTATCAAGGTGAAGTTCACTCCGTACCTCAACACTGAATACAACGCAATTCTCGCGACAGCTCTTACAGCAGGTAAGGGCCCAGATGTAATGCAGATTCGCCCATACGGCGGAATGGCAAACTTGTCAGATGCTGGCAACTTCCTAGCACTTACAACGAAGGATGTCCCTGCTCTTGGAAAGCTCTCATCAGGAATTCTTGCTGGTGCACAGGGTTACAAGGATAAGAAGCAATACGGATATCCGTATGCAGTATCTGCAATGGGTATTTTCTACAACCCAGAGCTTCTCGAGAAGGCTGGCGTTGGCGCACTCCCTTCAACTTGGGCACAGTTGCTTGCAGCATTTAAGAAGGTTGCAGCAGCCGGAATCATGCCTTTGGGTAACGCTGGCGGTAACGGTCCTGCTCTCGAGCAGCTCCACGCAACAGTTGGTCCAACATTCTATGGTGGAACACAGTTCTTCAATGATCTCGTAGCAGGTAAGAAGACATTTACAGATCGTGCATACGTTGCATCACTTCAGGCAGTTAAGGATCTCGTTCCTTACATGCCAAAGGGCTTTGAAGGTATCGACTACAACACAGCACGTGGACTCTTTGCAAATGAAAAAGCTGCGTTCTACATTGGTGGTAACTATGAGCTTGGATACTTCCGCTCACTCAACGGATCACTTCCAGTCGAGTGGATGCCAGCACCATCAAAGGCAACTGGCTCAGCTAAGTACGTAGGTACATGGGCTGACGGTGCATTTGGTGTCAACGCTAAGACCGATAAAAAGGCAGCTTCAATCAAGTTGATTAACTTCCTTGCATCTAAGGATTTCGGTCAGGCAATGGCGGATGAGATTGCATTCATCCCAACTGCCCCACTTGTAAAGATCACAGACCCAGTTGTCTCAAAAATCAACAAGTACCGCACTACGTTCGGAACGCCATTTGCGAATGTCGTTGGATTCCGTTACGAGAACCCAACAAGTTCAACCATCTTGCAACCAGGCTTCCAGAAGCTCATCACAGGGGCTATAACCCCTGCTGCGCTTGCAAAGGATGTCCAGACAGCAGTTGCTAGCTGGTACGACAAGCAAAAAGGTAAGTCCTAAGAAATAAGAGCGGCTGGGCGCACTAATTCAAGTGCGCCCAGCTTCACTCTTGCCCATCACAGTTAAAAATTACAGGTCACACTCACAGAATGAGGAAAAGGTAGAAAATGGCAGCTGGTGGATTGAAAAAACAGCAGCAGAAGTACATCTTTCTGTTGCTTGCACCCGCGCTCTTGGCGATTCTCACCTTTACCACAATTCCTGCCCTCACAACTCTGAGTTATGCATTCTTTCGTTGGGAAGGTTTTGTGCGTTTAGATTTCGCAGGCTTTGAAAATTTTCAACGTTTAATGGAATATCCATTTAAAGATCAGTTGCTCAATGCACTGCGCCATAACGTCCTTGTATTTATTGCAATCTATATTTTGCAGACTACGCTCGGACTTCTTATCGCTTATTCACTCTTTACAATAGTAAGAGGACAACGCTTCTTTCGCACCGTCACCTTCTTGCCCGTGATCTTCTCACTAGTCGTCGTTGGATATATGTGGCAGGTGCTCCTCGATCCATACTACGGACCAATTAATAAAATTCTGACCGATAGCGGATTTGAGAATCTAGCTTTGCCTTGGCTTGGAAGCACTGATACTGCATTGCCAACATTGGTCTTTATCAACTTATGGCGATGGGTTGGATTCCCAGCAATCATCTTCCTTGCAGGACTCAATGCGATTAGCTCTGAATATATTGAGGCTGCACGTCTAGACGGAGCATCTGAAGGCCAGATCTTCCGAAAAATTATGTTCCCCCTCCTTGCACCATCAATGACAATTATTACCATTCTGACTTTTATTGGAGCATTCGAATGGTTTGATCTTCCCTTTGTTCTTGGTGGCTCAAATGGAAATCCAGCGGGTGCAACCGATACTTTGGCGCTGATGTTCTACCGCTTATCTTTTGGAACGGTTGATTCCGGTGCAAATAACGTCGGAGTTGGCTCTGCCCTCGGCGTACTGATCTTTACAATTGTTGGATTAGGAGCCTACTTTGGCTCAAATATTATGCGTAAGCGTGAGGTAGAACAGTGATAGCGGCATTGTCATCGAAACTCTTCTTTAGAGCAGTCCTAATATTCAATGCCTTTATGGTCCTAGCGCCTGTCTTCTTTCTCTTTAACTCTGCTCTTCGTGAAGATAGTAGTTTTGCTAGCAACCCATTTATGTTGGCACGCGATCCACAGTGGGAGAACTTTAAAGATGTTTGGTCTGATGGTGCATTTGCTACCTACCTCAAGAACTCAATCGTTGTGACAGGTGGAGCCCTTCTCCTTACCGTAATTCTTGCACTAGGCGCAGGTTTTGTACTAGGCCGTTACAGCTTTAAAGGCAACGGACTAATCTATGGATTCGTTCTCACTGGCATGTTAGTCCCAGCGAAATTGGCAATTCTTCCGCTCTTCATCCAATTGAAGTGGATGCACTTGCTCGATTCACATCTTGGTTTGATTCTTGTTTACACATCAGGTGCGCTCCCTGCAGCAATCTTCATTATGTCCGGCTTCTTTAAGGCGCTACCAGGTGATCTTGATAATGCAGCGCGCATTGATGGCGCTTCTGAGTTCCAGTTGCTGCGCATTGTCTTAACACCACTTGTTCGACCAGGCTTAGCAATCGTTGCTATCTACTCTGCGATTCCGATCTGGAATGACTTCTTCCTACCTTTGGTATTCTTACAAAGCCCAGAGAATAAGACAATCATGCAGGGTTTGACAGTCTTCTTCGGCCAGTATGCATCCCAGTGGGGAGTTCTCTTTGCAGGGCTGACCATGGCAGCGCTGCCTTTGATTGCCCTTTATCTCGTTCTTTCAGAGCAATTCATAAAAGGCTTAACTGCTGGAGCTGTGAAAGGCTAAGGCGTGGCATTCCTCGGTATTGATGCTGGTGCATCTGCAACAAAGTGGACCGTCTATGATGGCGAGAAAGTTCTTGCTTCAGGCCAAGAGTTAGCGATGGATGCCCACCTCTATCGAGAGGAATCTGTCGTTCGCCTGCACGAGGTCATTCATGGAATCTCAGATGCCACAGTGAAGTTCAAGATAGAGCAGATATTCATGGGCATTACCGGTTACTCCGAAGAGAGCGATTTTAGTAAGCACTTTGGTGAAGAATTTTCAGCGCCAGTTAGTGTTACTTCAGATATCGAACTCGCTTATCGGGCGAACTTTGGTGACACTCAAGGGGTATTGATCTATGCCGGAACAGGCTCCGTTGCATTCACTTTAGGAAAAGATGGAAAACCATTTCGTATTGGTGGTTGGGGTTATCTCTTAGGAGATGAGGGTGCTGGCTATTGGATCGGCCGTGAAGCAATCCGTGCAGCGATGCTCTTTATTGATGGTCAGGTTCACCCCGAAGCAAAGAGCCTCGAGTCGATGGTTCTCGATGCAATCAAGGCAGATGATTGGAGCGGGGTGAAAAGCTTTGTCTACGGCAAAGACCGTGGAGAGATAGCAGCTCTGAGCAAAGTTGTTGCAGAGAGCGCAGGGTTTGGTGATTCCACAGCGATAGCAATCATTAAGGAGAGTGCGAGACATCTATCCGAGCTTGTCTATCGCACCGAAGAGATTACTGGGTGCGAGAAATTAGAGGTTAAGTTTGCTGGTGGTATCTCAGGTATCAAAGCCGTGGCAGATGAGCTACAAAGATTATTAGGGGCTCGTTGCTCAATCGCCTCTGCTGATATTGCATTAGAGGCTGCCAAAATAGCAGCATTGATGCGATGAGTTCTAATTCAAATAGAGCCATCGATAGGCATGCTTATGCCAACGATGCTTCACATTACCTTTTAATTCCAGAATCGGTAGCTAGACCAGATTCAACACGCGAGATTAAGACGCTCTTAGCCCAACACTTTAAAGAGAGAAAGGCGGTGACATTTAGATCAGGCGGTACCAGCCTTAGTGGGCAGAGCCTCTCTGACTCGGTAATGATGGATTCAAGAAGTAACTTTAAAGGTATTGAGATTAAAGATGGTGGACGAAGCATTACGGTCGAACCCGGAATTACTGTGCGAGAGATTAATAATCGCCTCAAGCCATACGGCTATAAGTTTGGGCCAGATCCTGCAAGTGAGATTGCCGCAACCGTCGGCGGGGTGATCGCAAACAATTCAAGTGGCATGGTCTGTGGAACAGCTGAAAATGCCTATAAAACAATACTTTCAGCGCAAATTATATTTAGCGACGGTAGTGAATTTGATACTGCCGCTATTGATGCTGAGCACCGTCTCCGAGAGATTCAACCAGAGCTCTATCACGTTCTTGAGGTAGAGAAGAAAAAAATTGATGCATCTACTGCTATGAAGGACGAAATCGCACGACAATATCGTGGCAAGAATACGATGGGCTACTCGCTCAATGCATTTCTTGATTACTCGTCTCCCGTTGAGATTCTTCTCCATCTCATGGTGGGTAGCGAAGGAACTCTTGCCTATATTGCAGAGGCAACCTTTAGAACTATCGCCTTAAAACCATTTGCAGCTACCAATCTCCTAATTTTCAACTCACTCAAGGCAGCTAATGAATCACTGGCAGCCCTGGTTGACACCGGGGCTGCTGCTATCGAATTATTGGATCGAACGTCGTTACAGGTCGCTCAGCGAGAAGTTCGAGCGATGGGTGAGTTGAAGGCCCTTACGGTCGAAGAACATGCCGCCTTTATTGTTGAGTATCAGGAGCTAACCTCTGAAGCACTCAGCCTACGTACCGATAAAGCAGCAGCTCTGCTGAAGGTGCTACCTCTAGCTACCCCTGCCATTACAGCTGAGACGCTATCGCGGAGAAACGATTTATGGCATATCCGAAAGGGTCTTTACGCAACCGTGGCGGGAGCGCGTCTCGCTGGCACTACCGCGCTCTTAGAAGATATCGCTGTACCTGTCACATCTCTTGCAACTACTTGCGAAAACTTAATTACACTCTTCGACAAGTATGAATATCGAGATAGCGTCATCTTTGGCCATGCCAAAGATGGAAATATCCACTTCATGCTCAATGAAGATTTCCGCGAAATCAAATCTCAGAATCGGTATCGCGATTTTACAGAAGAGATGGTGGATTTAGTCCTTTCTCTTGACGGAACTCTCAAAGCAGAGCACGGTACTGGTCGCGTGATGGCGCCCTTTGTTCGTAAACAATTTGGAGACGACCTCTACGAGGTTATGCTCAATCTCAAGCGCGCCTTTGATCCACATTCAATCTTGAATCCGGATGTAATCATTACTGAGAACCCCACTATTCACCTCACAAATTACAAGATATCTCCCACCGTTGAGGGGGAGGTGGATCGATGTGTTGAGTGTGGATTCTGCGAGCAAGGGTGTCCAAGTAAGAGTTTAACGCTTACCCCTCGACAGAGAATTACTGCCAGAAGAGGTGCGGAATCTGCTCGTCAAGCAGGTCAGAAGAAGTTAGCAAGAGAGTTGGAAAACTCGTTTAAGTATGACGGAATCGATTCCTGCGCCGTAGATGGAATGTGTGCAATCGCCTGTCCTGTTGGGATAAACACAGGTGATCTCGTGAAGCGGCTTCGAAGCGAGAACTCATCTCAATTACAGAAGAGAGCTTGGCAGTTTACAGCTGCAAATTGGGGGAACTTCTTAGCGCTAGCGCGACTAGGTGTTGCACTTGGTTCGACGCTTCCGAAATTTAGAGGAGTCAAGCTCTCACCAGGTAAGCGGAGAGTCTCATCTGAACCAGATTTCCCTGATTTCATTTATCTACCCTCATGCACCAATGAAATCTTTGGTCCAAGCAACCAACAACTCTTCTTAGATCTATGCAAAAAAGCTGGAATTAAAGCCTTTATACCGGAGGGAATCTCAAGCACCTGCTGCGGTACTCCTTGGAAGTCAAAGGGAATGAACGCCGGTGGTGAGATCATTGATGAAAAGAATATTGAGCTTCAGGCAAAGTTAAGAAAATTCAACCTTCCAGTTGTCACTGATAGTCCATCATGTGCCGACGGGTTCATCAGAAGTTTTCGAGAAGTGAACGTCCTTGATTCGACGCAATTTATTGCAACCCACATTTTGCCTAAGATTGAAATAAAGAAAGTAGCGAGGGTTGTAGTTCACCCAACATGTTCATCTGCAAAAATCGACGACAATTCAGCGCTCATAACAATTGCTGGAGCAATTGCCAACGAGGTTGTAATCCCGCCAAACTGGGGGTGCTGTGGATTTGCTGGCGATCGCGGACTTTTGATACCTGAACTCACCGCATCGGCGACTCGGGAAGAAGCGGCCTTTGTGAAGTCAATCAATGCTGACTTCCACATCTCTAATAACCGCACCTGCGAGATGGCTATGACCTCTGCGGTAGGCAGCGAATATGTGAGTGTGATAAAGGCACTTCACAAACTTTTGGGCAGGTGAAGAGAGCTCTCGCTCTGAGGTAAACTTCGACCTGCAACTCGGAGACGTCGCATAGCCCGGTCGAGTGCGCCTCACTGCTAACGAGGTAAGGGGTTAAACCCTTCAGGAGTTCAAATCTCCTCGTCTCCGCCAGATTTTCCTCACAAGAGAGGGGCATTGCGTGAGCTATCAAAATGACCATGCCTCGGATTATTACCATGATGACAATCATCTAGATGAAGCTCCGAAAAAGAGTAAATCAAAACTTACTTTCAAACTCGTTCTTCTCGCGATTGCATCCTTTATTGGTTACTCAACTTTAGGAACAACATTTGCTGCCAATGTTCAATTGGGTTCAGGTGTAGTGGAGTTCGGTCAGGGAGTCCGCTTAACAACGGCCTGCTCACCAACTCTGACCCTCACGCCTTACGCCACCTTTGCAAATGCATCAGGTGCCAACGGTGTTTATCGTCTAACAACTATTGATCTCACCGGAATTAGCAATAATTGCTATGGGAAAGATCTGATTATCC
Source organism: Actinomycetes bacterium (assembly GCA_041303595.1). Classification (GTDB taxonomy): domain Bacteria; phylum Actinomycetota; class Actinomycetes; order Nanopelagicales; family Nanopelagicaceae; genus Planktophila. The sequence goes on along the minus strand of JBFYOW010000001.1, from coordinate 7,970 downwards.
GGGCATATGACTCTGTCACCGCTAACGCGCTTGTGCTCTATCAAACTGGTGGCACGACTAACTACGACTCGATACGTGTTTACAACAACAACGGAATCTATTCTCTGGCTGGTTCTGGGCTTACTAGTTCAGAGATCTCATCCATCACAGGTGGGTTCCGGGTTACTCTTTTCAATAACGAGTCACCTGCAGCTGCTGCAAAAGCTGCTGCTACTTCTGTTTATCGCTTTACTGTGGAGACAGCGGACCACGATACGACGCTATCTCAGTCATCTCTACCTAGCGGAAGCATGGTCTTTAACGGTACCAACTCAACAATTGACTATGCTGCTAATAATTCCTTCGTCCTTGGCACCGGTGCATTCACAATTGAATTGTGGGCAAAATTGGACTCAAACCCGAATGATGAAACTTTCTACGATACCGGCGGCGATGTTAATTCCTCGTCAGGATTTGCCTTCTGGGTTGAGGGCAATCAATTAAAGTTGCGCAGAAATGGATGTTGCGCTGATCTCTCGGTCTCTATGAATAGCAATTGGCGCAATGGTTCGTACCACCATTTTGCGGCGGTACGTGGAAATGGCAAATTGAGAATCTATGTAGATGGCATCAAGCAGGCTGAAGAAGATGACCTGAGCCAGAACTACAATCGCAATGCACCGTCGATCGGGCGACTCTTTAATTTTGGCGGCTATGAACTAGGTGGCGATATTCGCAATCTTCGCGTGGTGAAGGGAACTGCCCTCTATTCAGCAAACTTCACGCCGCCGACTGTTCCGCTCTCGAAGGTTTCCGGCACACTTCTCTTGCTCTTGGCGCAGGATCCAAATAATCCGACTAAGGATTCAAGCGATAACCAATGGGCGCCAAGCAATAACAACAACCTGCCGCTACCAACTTATCGCGCACCTTAAACGGTACCCTTCACCCCATGCGCTTTATTACACAGCCTCAATTCGACCTGACCTATGACGATGTCTTTATGGCACCCTCAAACTCGGAGATTTCAAGCCGTATGGAGGTCGATCTCGATACCCATGATGGTTCAGGTACCACTATCCCGCTGGTAGTCGCCAACATGACCGCCATTGCTGGCCGCCGAATGGCTGAGACCGTTGCTCGCCGCGGTGGTTTGGTTGTTATTCCGCAGGATATTCCGCTCGAGATTGTGAAAGATGTTATCGCTTCAGTTAAAGCGAGCCACTCGTTTTTTGAAACACCAATTACCTTAAGTCCACAGGAGACGGTCGCTGATGCGGCAAGCCTGATCAATAAGCGCTCGCACGGCGCAGTCGTAATTGTCGAAGGCAACAAGCCAGTCGGAATTGTTACAGAAGATGATTTGCAGAGCGTTGATCGCTTTACCCAGTTAGGTCAGGTAATGACTGCAGACCTAACAACAATGCCAGACACACTAGATCCACGTCAGGCATTTGATTTCCTCAATGAACGAGTGCGCAACGTGGCACCAGTTGTTTCAGCAAATGGCGAACTTGTTGGAATAGTGACTCGTACGGGTGCGCTTCGAGCAACTTTGTATAAGCCAGCACTCGATGCAAAGGGTCACCTACGTATTGCAGCAGCCGTTGGAATCAACGGCGATATCGCTGAAAAAGCAGCGCAGTTAGTAGCTTTTGGAGCAGATGTCCTTGTTGTTGATACCGCCCACGGCCATCAGAAGAAGATGATCGAAGCACTTCAGATAATCAAGAAACTCGACCTCGGTGTGCCAATCGTTGCAGGAAACGTCGTTACCGCTGAAGGTGTTCGCGATTTAGTAGCCGCTGGAGCAGACATCATTAAGGTAGGCGTTGGTCCGGGAGCTATGTGCACAACACGTATGCAGACCGGTGTTGGTCGCCCACAGTTTTCTGCAGTTCTTGAATGCGCGGCAGAGGCAAAGAAGCTCGGTAAGCATGTCTGGGCTGATGGCGGAGTTCGCCATCCACGCGATGTTGCACTCGCACTTGCAGCTGGCGCATCACAGGTAATGATTGGTTCTTGGTTTGCCGGAACTTACGAGTCACCTGGCGACTTGCTGCGTGACAGTGCAGGACGCCCGTATAAAGAATCATTTGGAATGGCATCAAAGCGCGCAGTAGCAGCTCGTACATCAAAGGAAGATGCATTTGATCGTGCTCGTAAAGCGCTATTTGAAGAGGGTATTTCATCTTCAAAGATGTATTTAGATCCAACTCGTCCGGGTGTTGAAGATTTAATTGATGAAATCATCTCTGGGTTGCGTTCATCATGCACTTATGCAGGTGCGCGTTCACTTGCAGAGTTTGCAGAACGTGCTCTTGTTGGAATTCAATCTGCATCTGGTTATGCAGAAGGCCGTCCACTTAGCCAATCGTGGCGTGGTTAATTAATCCTTCTAAAGTAATTGTTTTATAAGGGTTTAATTAACTTATGTTTTTTTCTGAACAGAATTTAACAATTACATCAATGTAATTCACCCCTTTTTACTACGGGTGAATTCACGGGGTGAGATGTTCTAATAATCACCCTTTCGGCTATGCGTGAACTCACCCCAATTCTAAAATTATCCCGCTGACGGTCGGGACTAATAAAGAGGTAAAAACAATGGGGTTTAGATTGCGGTTGCCTTCGCGCACGCAGATCTCTCGTTGGACTGTTTACTCACTCTTTCTCGGACTATTCGTCACACTTCCAGTCGCGGTAACGATTGGGTCAACCCCAGCTGCAGCTGCGTCTACTTATTTCACTAACCAATATGACGCTTCTAACTATGGCGGTGGCGGTGGCGGAGATACTTATCGCGCAGCAAACTGTCCTGCCAACTGGGTTGTCGTTGGATTCTCAATTGCAGGAACAAGCGGAGTTGGAATTCTCTGCCGCGCACTAAACGCTGATGGAACGATGGCAAATACTCCACACACCACTTCGAATTCTTCGAAGTACAACTTGTATGGAGCTCCAGGAACAAACGTTTTCTGCCCGACTGGAAAAGTTGCTACCGGTTTTAGAATTCAAGCTAACGGCTATGCAAATGGTGGTGGCCTTCTCTGTCAAACACTTCCGGCACTACAGGATGAAATTGAAATAAGCCCACTTATCGCTGGCTCAGGTGCGCTAGGTAATGCGCCTTGTAATGCTGGAAATGCTGTAACAGGTGCATGGGCTGTAACAGGTGCATGGCTTGATCGCGTTGCACCACGTTGTTCGCTCTATAACTTATTCTCGGTTAAATTCTTAGCTAATGGCGCTACCGGCAGTGCGTCGGTGCCCTTTGTCACACAAGCAACTGTTGGTTCTGCCGTTAACCTTGCGACAATCGGAACACTGGTAAATCCAGGTCTTCCATTTGCAGGATGGACTACAGCTGCAGATGGCAGCGGAACCTTCTACTCTCCCGGACAGACGATTACTCCTACAAGCCATTTGACTCTCCATGCGAAATGGGGGCCGGTCTGTTCGCCAACTCAAACTAATAACAACGGCGATGCAATTTGGAAATTCACAAGTTCGACATCCTGTGTATTTAACGCACCAGAGGTTTATACGCGACTTGATATCTTGATTGTTGGCGGTGGCGGCGGAGCTGCAAATAGTCACAGTGGCGCAGGTGGTGGTGGACAGGTAGAAACACGTACCGGTGTAACCCTCTCTGGACCGTTATTAATTACAACTGGTGCAGGTGGCGCGGCGCGCGGCCAAACAGAAGGTGGAGTCCAAGGTGGCAGTAGTTCGATCAAAGCAATTGATAACTCCTTCTCACTCGTAGCACTTGGCGGAAGCGGTGGACGAGGTCGCAGTGGAAGTAACCTTGATCCAGATGGCACTCCTAACAGCGGTGGATTTACCGGCGGCGGCGGCGCTTATGCCGATAACGTAACTGTGGGTACAGGAACAACAGGTACAGGTGGCGCTAACTTCAAGGGTGGCAACGGTTCAACTTTTGGATCCGGTGGCGGCGGTGGCGCCGGTGGTGCGGGACTTGCGCGTGCTGCAGGTGCAACTGGCGGAATCGGTGTTCAGAGTAATTTCAATGAGACCGGCCAGATGACTTATTACGGCGGTGGCGGCGGTGGTGCTCGTTGGAACGGTGCAGCTTCAGCACTCGGCGGCCTTGGTGGCGGCGGTAATGGAAATACCACTGATATCAACGCTGGATCTTCTGGTGTTGATGGCCTCGGCGGCGGCGGCGGTGCCGGTTCAAGCGCAGGTGGAAACGGCGGATCTGGTGTTGTCTACATCATCGCTCGCGGATACCAGGCAACTGTTAATTTCGACATTAACGGCGGAACAGGAACAACACCAACTTCGTTGATTCAAAGTTCAGAAGGTCAATCCGTAACTCTTGATTCAGGAAGCGGACTAACTCGTAACGGTTATGCATTCGCGGGCTGGAATACAAAGATTGATGGCACTGGCATCACATACGCTGCTTCTTCAACGCTCATCCCTACCGGCGATATCACTCTCTACGCGCTATGGCGATACACAATTACCTATGACGGTAATGGAAATACCAGCGATACCAATACCGTGCCTAACGCCGCCGTTCGATCTACTTGGATTACCTCACTGGACACGGGAACTGGTTTATTACGTACCGGATACACATTTGGCGGATGGAATACGGCCGCCGATGGATCTGGTACTAACTATCGAGCAGGACTCAATACATATAGAGCCACAGGAGATATCACGCTCTATGCGCAGTGGAATTCAACAATTACATATAACGGTAATGGCTTAACGAGTGCTGTTGGCACAGTTCCTGCCTCTGAGACCAAAACTGGTACAGCAAGCAATACATTTAATTTGCCTACTGCAGCTACGCTCTTGCGCACCAACTACACCCTCAATGGATGGAACACACGTGCAGATGGAAGTGGAACTACATACCGTCTCAATGAAACTTTTACCGCGACAGGAAATCAGACCCTTTATGCTGTTTGGCAGGGAACACTGACCTTTAATGCAAATACGAGTTCTGGTGGATCAGTACCAACCAGAATGAATATTGATATGGGCTCTGTTGTCACCTTGCCTGGTAACCCAAATGCCTTGGTAAAAACGGGAAATACTTTGGTGGGTTGGAACACGCTCTCATCTGGTGGCCTAGCAACTCGTTACAAATTAAGTGACACCTTTACAACACAGACCAGCACGACGTTGTATGCAGAGTGGATTGCAACATGTAACCCGACAACTTCGTATGCAAATGGGCAACAGATTCACTCATTCACCGGCGCCGATACCTGTGCTTGGACTGTGCCCGCTGGCCAAACATCAATTGACTTCATGGTCGTTGGTGGCGGTGGTGGCGGTGGTGGAAATGCAGGAACCGGTGGCGCAGGCGGTGGTACGAATATTCAAGAGAATATTCCAGTCTCTTCAGGACAGATCGTTATTAAGAAAATTGGAGCGGGTGGAGCTGGAGGTGCCAACCTGGCCAACGGAGCATCCGGAGCAGCATCGACTCTGACTATTGATAAGACTGTATACACCGCAGGTGGCGGCGCAGGTGGACTTACCTATTCAGCCTCTCCACGACCAGTGCTTTGTTCGGTAGATACAGGATCCGCAACTGTCGGTCTTGGCGGGGGTGCTGGATCGAATGGTGGCCGCGGCGGATGGGCAAGCCCGACTCAGAATGCAAATGCGTGCGCGGGTATCGCCGGTAATAGTTTTGCAATAACCGGCACCACTCTGACATATGGAGCCGGCGGCGGCGGAGGTGTGTGGGGAGCAGCGAACATCGGGCTCGGTGGTGGAAGCGAAGCTGGAAACGGTGGTTTGAATAATGCTAATGGAACTGCAGCACTTGCTACCCGTGGCGGCGGCGGCGGCGGCGCTGGTGCCGGAGCTGCCGGCGGGGCAGGTGGATCAGGATTTATGGTCATCGCGTACGACCTGCTTGCCACTGTTACATTCGATACCAATACGGCAGTCTCTGGAGCGCCATCTGCTTCAACTCTTACACAATCAACAGTAAGTGAGACTTTAACAGCGCCAACCCAAGGCACTTTAAGTAAGCCAGGATTTACCTTTAGCGGCTGGAATACAGCGGCAAATGGATCGGGAACTAATATTCCTGAAGGTGGTGAGTACCTTCCACAAGGACCAACTCGTCTCTATGCGCAGTGGAACTATGTAGTCACCTATGATGGAAATGGATTTACATCCGCCGCCAACACTCTCGCGGATTCTGTCACCGTCACTTCTTCAATTTCGACAATCAACCTTGACTCAGGTACGGCGCTCGCACGCACCGGATATCGCTTAACTGGTTGGAACACACTCGCAAATGGTCTTGGTACTAACTACGCACTGGGTACAACGAATTGGAAGTCAGCTACTGGCGCAATCACTTTGTATGCACAGTGGAGCGCAACAATCTCCTTTAACCTCAATGGTGCAGATTCTGGAACAGCGCCATCTGCCGTTAATACAACCGGCACTGGTAATGGAACTTTTAACCTCTCATCTTCAACAAGTTTCCGTAAGGCAGGCCTCACCTTTGCCGGCTGGAATACGCAGCCAAATGGACGCGGAACTTTCTATGCGCCAGGTGCTTCATACACAACGACCGGTGCCGCCACTTTGTATGCGCAGTTCAATGCGATCCTTACTTACTTGGCCAATGGAGCAACCACAGGAAGTGCGCCATCGCAGGTAGTGTCTCCAGCTAATACCAATCCCAATGATTGCAAGGTCGAACCTGGATATACCAACTGTCGCGTCTATACATTCCCAACCGCAAAGGCGCCAGTATCGAGCGGGCTAGTTTTAGATCTCTCCGCTGAAAGCAGTTATGTCAATGGCAGCAATTGGTATGACAAATCGGCTAGGGGCTTTAAGGCCACAGCGACAAATTCGCCAACCTTTGATCCAGTTGAGAAGGCGTGGACACTTAACGGAACAAATCAATATTTCAACCTTGGAAATATCCTTAATTTCACAGGTGCAAACGCTTATACAATCGAAGTAACCTTCAAACCAGCTTCAATCGCTGGCAATCCAATGTTGATTTCACGACAGAATAATGGAGTCGCTGGTAATTACTTCTTAGCTCTTAATGGCGGAAAAGTGCAGACACATGCTGAATCTGCGCCATGGAACGCCGTTAACGGAAACACCACTCTCACAGTTGGAAATACATATGTCGCGACAGCTGTCTTTACGAGCTCTTATGGATTAACACCATACTTAAATGGCATCCAAGATGCGGAAACATTGGCAAAGGGTGGCAATCCAACCAGCAACGTTAACGTGTTAATTGGTGCGAACTTATCTAGTAATAATCCAGTGAACTTCTTCAATGGAAAGATCTACTCGGTTCGAATTTACAACCGTGCGCTATCCGCTGCAGAAATTGCAGCAAATTACGATGCTATTGCCAATCCTTCACCTGCGACATTTGATCAAGAATTTGTCATCCCTGGCGGTATTCCGGCTGGCGAGAATATCCTCGTTGAAGCATGGGGCGCAGGCGGCGGAGGTGTCTTCCGTAACGGCTACACAACTTCTGGTGCCGGTGGCGCAGGTGGATATTCAAAGTCAACGGTTACAACAACCGGCACCACAGAAACTCTTACCGTTGTTGTTGGTCAAGGTGGTGAAGCACTTGATCTCACTGGCCAATACGGAGGCGGTGGAGCAGGTGGATTGACTCCGGATATTAATAAGGGCAGCTCAGGCGGCGGTATGTCAGGAATCTTCATTGGTTCGGATACCTCAACACCGTTAATTATTGTTGGCGGCGGTGGCGGTTCATCTCCATGGAGCGGTACATCTGATGGTGGCGGCGGCGGGGGTTCTATCGGCGCAGGAACAGGTGCAACATTTCCAAATCGCACAGGTCGAGGTGGCACACTTCTTGCTGGTGGTGCGGCCGCAACTGCAACGCTGATGTGCACAATTGCACCGACTGCGGGTCGTTCACAACAAGGTGGCTCTGGAGCCGGGCACCCAACCACGAGCGTTGAAGGCGGTGG